>CAYNAT010000011.1:0-9098 GCA_964395685.1 uncultured Candidatus Saccharibacteria bacterium
TCCCAAATGGGTTGAGTCAGATTTTTGAGTTTTTGGTCGTAGTCAATCAGGCCCTCAAAATATTCTTTGGAGTCCCTGGCGTCGTCCGCGGATTGGTCCTCGCTTTTGACTTTTCGGGAAATAATTTTTTCTCTAAAATATTGATAATTATCCCTGATTGAGCAGGGCATCAGCCAGTTTTCCGCTTCTTTGGGATCGGCCAGGCCGTAATTTCTTTGCCACTCCCGGCCCTTTTTGAATAAATCGGAAAACAGAGCCTCGGCAATGGTCTTGCCCTGTTTGTATAAATCATAAACCGTATCAACATAATAAGGAACAAAGACGCAGGGCATAATTTTGCCGGACCAGTCAATATAAAAATAACCGCCGGGCCGACCGTAAGCAATGCAGCCGTCTGACAAAACCCCGGAGTTCCAGAAATCAGCCACCGGATAGCCCTTTTTCAGCATTTCTTCCCATTTCCGGAAAAGTTTAACCCTTTGCTCGGGACTGGGCATCAAATCAAAAACCTCTTTGCCCCGGCCGATGGGCATCAGTTGAAACATCCACATATAACTTGCTCCTTGTTGGTCAAACCAATAATGATAAAACCGGTCGCTGGCAAGAAGGTCAATGTTTTTTTTGATGGCCGTGGCCGAGATTACAAAAGGAACGCCGGCTTTTCTCAATTCCTCCATTGCCCCTAATAATCTTTGGAAAATGCCTTTGCCCCGGCGGGCATCGGTTTCTTTTTCGAAACCTTCAACCGAGAGCTGAGGAGAGGCGTTGCCTAATTTCGCCAGTTTTTCGGCTACTTCCTTGGTTATCAGGGTTCCGTTGGTGTAAAAAATAAAATAAGTGTCGGAATATTTTTCAAAAATGTCCAGAAGATTTTTTCCCTGACTTTGGTAAAGCAGGGGTTCGCCGCCGGAAATAGTTACAAAGCGGCTGCCGAAAATATCGTGGTTTTCTCTTAAAATCCGGTCAAAAACGTCAAAAGGCAGAGAGGCTTTTGCCTCGGAAGAAGAAGCGGCATAGCAGCCCTCACAGTTTAAATTACACTTTTGGGTGGGGGAGACAACGATGAACTGGGGCGGCCGGGTTTGGTATTTTTTTTCAAAGGACTCTTTGGCCCTTTTCAGCAAGCTGGCCGAGAAAAAATTCGGGCCCAGAGTCCGGATAATTTTTCTGCCGACCCGGGAAGAAATATAACCCTTTTCGTAATTGGTGAAGAGCTGCTTGAGAGCCGCTTTTATCCACTGGTATTTTTTTATTTGAACCGCTTTGAGATAATTTTCCGGTTTTTCTTCAACTATTAAGCGGTAGATTTTTTGCTCAAATTGGTTGAGCAAAAGATTGCGGCCGGTTTTACTGTTAACCGCCCTTTCCAGCAGATAGAGATAAACATTTTCTTTTATCTTGGAGCTAAGCTCGTTTAGATTTAATTTTGGCATAATAACGTAATTATAGATTATAGCAAATAGTTTTCGGTAGAGCAAGATTGTTGCGCTTACCGAAATTTTTTGTTATAAATAAGATAGTATGCGCTTGTTCAAGAAAATTATTTTGGTAATATTTGTTTTCGGGGTTTTTGGGCTGGGATTTTGGTTTGGCAAAGAAACCGTTGTCTGCCCGATTTGTCCTCCGGAAGGAGTTGATTTTTCCCTGCTCTGGCAGGCCTGGAACGAACTTCGGAATAATTATGTTAAGCCCGAGGCGCTTAACGTTCAAAAAATGATTTACGGCGCGGTTGAGGGAATGGTAAAATCCCTGGAAGACCCTTACACCTTATTTTTTAATCCGGAGCAGACCAAAGAATTTCTGGAGGATGTAAGCGGCCAGTTTGAAGGAGTGGGCATGGAAATCGGCATCAGAGACGGCCAGCTTCAGGTTATCGCTCCTTTGGAAGGAACGCCGGCCCAGAAAGCCGGATTAAGAGCCGGCGATAAAATCCTTAAAATAGGAGAAACATCTACATCTGACATTACTGTTGAAGAAGCGGTTTCCCTTATCCGGGGCGAAAAGGGGACAAAAATTACTTTAGCCGTTATTCGGGAGGGCTGGGAAAATCCCCAGGAATTTATTTTGGAAAGAGCGGTGATTAAAGTTCCTTCCTTGAAATGGGAGCTGAAAGAAGGAAACATCGCTTATGTTAAAATTTATCAGTTTTCAGAAAATCTTGATAGGGATTTTAACGAAGCGGCCAGAGAAATTTTAGCCGGTTCGGCTCAAAAGATAATCTTGGATTTAAGAAATAATCCGGGCGGCTATCTGGAAAGGGCTCAGGACATTGCCGGCTGGTTTTTGGAAAGAGGAAAAGTGGTGGTCATTGAAGATTTCGGCCAAAAACAGGAGCAGGAGGTTTACCGGGCCGAAGGCAACGCCAAGTTTTCCGATTATCCGCTAATAATTTTAATCAACCAGGGTTCGGCTTCGGCTTCGGAAATTCTGGCTTCGGCGTTGCGGGACAATCGTGGTATAATGATAATAGGGGAAATCTCTTACGGAAAAGGTTCGGTTCAGAAATTAAGCGAATTAAAAGACGGCTCCAGTTTAAAAATCACCATTGCCAACTGGCTTACTCCTAACGGCGAGCAGATTAGCGGCAAGGGCCTGGAGCCGGACCAAAAAATTGAGATTGCTGACACCGACTACGAGCAGGGCAAAGATCCCCAGTTAGATAAAGCTATTGAAATTATTAAAGAGATTGAGTAAAATAAGAATATGCGCGTTATTCTCCTTCAAGACGTGGAAAATCTGGGAAAGAAATTTGAAATTAAAGAAGTAAAGGACGGCTATGCCCGGAATTTTTTGCTTCCTCAAAATTTGGCCAAAAAAGCGGATAAAAAATCCTTGAAATGGCTGGAAAAGCAGAAAGAAATTGAGAGAAAAAAAGCCGAAGAAGAATTAAAAAAAGTTCAGGAGCTGGCTTCCCAGATTGACGGCATAGAAGTGGTCGTTCCGGTTAAAATCGGTGAAGAGGGTCAGCTTTTTGAGCAGATAACCGGCCAGAAAATTTCCGAGAAGCTGGCTGAAATGGGTTTTGAAATCAAAAAAGAGCGGATTGATTTGGCTGAGCCGCTCAAAGAACTGGGCGAATTTCCACTTAAAGTCAAGTTTGAACACAATTTGGAGTCGGAAATAAGAGTAATTATCGTTGAGGAAAAAATATGATAGAAGTTCAAAAAGCCATTTTTAAAAATGTCTATCGGAAAAGACCTATTGACGCTCGCAAATACGACTACGGCTTGCTTTTGGTTATCGGCGGCTCGGAATTTTACAGCGGCTCGCCGGCTTTCTCGGCCCTGGCCGCTTTCCGGGCCGGAGTTGATATGGTAAGGATTATCGCGCCCAAAAGAGCGGCTGACATTATTGCTTCTTTTTCGCCCAATTTAGCCGCTTATCCTTTGGAAGGCAACTGGTTGAACAAAGAGCATCTTTCCGCTTTAATTTCAATGAGCGAATCAGCCAAGGCCGCGGCCAAAGGAAAGGCGGCGGCAGTGATTGGCGGCGGAGCCGGCCGCTCTCCGGAGACCCAGGAAGTAATTTTGGAATATCTCTCCCAGGTTAATCTGCCGGTGGTTATTGACGCTGACGCTATTTACGCCTTGGCGAAAAAACCGGAAACAATATCCGACCAGACCTCAATAATTACTCCCCACAGTTACGAATTTTTTGTTTTAACCGGCAAAGAGGTGGCTGGATTTACGGATGAGGATAAAATAAAAATCGTTCAGGAAGAAGCGGCCCGGTTAAAAACCACCATTTTATTAAAAGGCAAGACCGATATAATTTCAGACGGCAAAGAGGCAGCCATTGCCAGGGCCGGCTCTCCTTATATGACAGTCGGCGGAATGGGTGATACTTTGGCCGGTATCTGCGGCGCTTTGCTGGCTAGAGGAATAGAGCCGTTTTTAGCGGCCCAGGCCGGAATTTTAATCAACGATTTGGCCGGCGAAATTGCCTCCAAAAAATTCGGAGAATCGGTAATTGCAACCGACTTGATTGAGGCGATTCCCAAAGTAATCAAATAAGGTTTTAAACATTTCAATTATATGTCAAACTTAAAAAACAAAGTGGCAATCGTTACCGGCGCCAGAAGGGGAATGGGCCGGACTCACGCTCTAACCCTGGCTCGGGCCGGCGCCAAAGTGGTTGTTTCCGATATTTCCCGGGAAGATTGCCAAAAAGTGGTTGAGGAAATAAAAAACCTGCCTGCCGGCAGGCAGGAGAAAAAGGCTGAGGCAGTGGCTCTGAAATGCGATGTTTCAAATAAAAAAGATGTTGAAAATTTAGTGAAAAAAACCGTTGAGAAATGGGGGAGAGTGGATATTTTAGTCAATAATGCCGGCATCTGCCAGTTTAAGCCGTTTTTGGATTTGACCGAAGAAGAGTGGAACAGGACTTTGGATATAAATCTCAAAGGATATTTTCTCTGCTCCCAGACAGCGGCCAAACAAATGGCAAAACAGAAAGGGGGAGTGATTGTCAATATCGCTTCTGTTGCAATGGGTCAGCAGGGCATTGGTTTTCCCAATATCGTTCATTACTGCGCTTCCAAAGGAGGAATCGCGGCAATGACCGAAGCAATGGCTTTAGAATTGGCGCCTTACAATATCAGGGTAAACGCGGTGGCTCCGGGAATGATTGAGACGCCGATGGTTGAGTCATTCAAGCAAGACCCGAAACAAACCGAAGCGTTGTTGGCCAGGGTGCCGATGCATAGAATGGGTGAGCCTCAAGAAGTTTCCAATTTGGTTTTATTTTTAGCTTCGGACCAGTCGTCTTATATGACCGGTTCCGTCGTGGTTATTGACGGCGGCTGGCTGGCCGGGTAATATAAAATATTATTTTAAGTTCTTTCGGGGACGTAGCTCAGGCTGGGAGAGCGTCCCGCTTTTAGCGGGAAGGTCGTAGGTTCAAACCCTGCCGTCTCCAATAAGGGAAGGAGTTTTCCTTCCTCTTTTTATTTCTTTTCCAGCCGGCGGACGTATTCTTCTTTTTCAGTGTTGATTTCCAGAAAATCGCCTTCTTTGATAAAGAGGGGAGCGAGGATTTGGCTGCCGGTTTCCAGAGTAACGATTTTATTTCCGGCCTGGGCGCTGTCGCCTTTAAGTCCGGGCGGCGCCTGGACCACTTTCAGGGAAATTTTTATCGGCAGAGAAACATTAATGATTTTTTCCCTGAAAATTATCGCTTCCACCAATTGGTTCGGTTTTAAAAATTTAACAGCGGAACCGATCCGTTCCCGGTCAAGTTCAAATCTTTCTGCCGGTTCGTTTCCCCGGCAAAAAACGAATTTGTTCCGATGAGAATACAAAAATTTTGCCTGAAACTTAACCAATTCCGCTTCTTCAAAAAGGTCGCCCTGGTGAAAATTGCACTCAAAAACTTTCCCGTTAAGCAGGTTTTTGATTTTACTCTGAATCACAACCCGGCGCTGGGCTTTTTTCAAAGGCATTGATTCCAAAACTTCGTAGGGCCGACCTTCAACAATTATCCTTACTCCTTTTCTGATTTGAGTATGGTCAAGCATATAATTAAATTCAAAATTTAAAAATCAAAATTCAAAGTTATTTTATTTTCAGGTTTTTATTTAAGAATTGATCCGATGATATTTGAGTGGCCAAGAAGAAATTCTTGAGCTGTCATCGGCTTTTTTCCTTCAATTTGTAATTTTCTTAAAATTAAACAATTTTGTCCGGTTTGAACCGCTAATTTTTTATCATCGGTTAAAAAAACTTCTCCAACCTTTTTATCGGCATCTGTTTTAAGAATATCCGCTTCTAATATTTTTAAAATTTTATATTTTAAATTATCATTTTGAGCTTTGTCCCGCAGTATGCGGGATGAATTTTTAATTTTTGTAAATGTTCCGGGCCAGGGTTCAAAAGCCCTGATTTGCCGTTCTATTTGACTGGCTGGCTTTGACCAGTCAATTTTCCCGTCTTCCTTTTTTATAATTTTTGTATAACTGGCTTTTTTTTCATCTTGCGGTTTTGGTTTAATTTTACCAGCAATCCATTTGGGTATTATATCAACTAATAATTCTAATCCGAGTTTTGCCAGTTTGTTATGAAGTTCCCGGTAAGTTATTTTGGTTATTGTCTCCCTGCGGGAGATCTCCCGAAGGGAGAGAATTTGGAATTTGGAATTTGCCACTACGGGCCCGTGGTCAATTTTTTCATCCATTAAAATTATAGTCGTACCGGTTTCTTTGTCGCCATTCAAAATGGCGGTCTGAATAGGGGAGGGGCCGCGGTATTTGGGCAGAAGCGAGGGATGAACGTTCAGGCAGCCGTATTTGGGAATTTCCAAGATTTCTTTCGGAATTATTTTACCGTAAGCCGCGGCAATTATTAAATCGGGTTTGTAGTTTTTGGTTTGCCTGCCCGCCGGCAAGGCAGGCAGTTTGCAGTTTGTTAAAATTTCAGGTTGTAAAAGCGGGATATTATATTTTTGGGCCGTTGTTTTCACTGGCGGGGGAGTGAAAATTTGTTTTCTGCCGACCGGTTTATCCGCTGCAGTTATAACCAAAACCGGCCTATATCCGCCGCTTATAAGTCCTTCCAAGATAATCGCCCCGAATTCCGACGTCCCAAAAAAAATAATTTTTGGCTTCATTTTACTACTCGCCATTCAATTTCTGATTCTTTGGCCGCAAATTCCAGCCATTCACCGACCTCGTCAATTACATACCATTTTCTTCTGGTTTCCGACCAAACCATCGGCTTACCCTGATAAAATGGTTTTTTGACCACTTCTTTGGGTTTTAAAC
The DNA here is from genome assembly GCA_964395685.1 of uncultured Candidatus Saccharibacteria bacterium. Classification (GTDB taxonomy): domain Bacteria; phylum Patescibacteriota; class Minisyncoccia; order Minisyncoccales; family GWA2-38-27; genus CAYNAT01. Next base: position 6,758 of record CAYNAT010000011.1, read on the forward strand.
GGTCCAGTTCCAGCCACTTCTTAAAAACGGTTTCAATTGCGTAGTCCAACTCCCTTGATTTTGCCCATTCGGCGACAGTGCTAATGGCTGTTTTGGCCTTTTCCAGGGAGCCGGCCAGCTCCAAAAGCTGTTTGGCCGGTTTGGTATAGCGGGAATAAACGATTTTTCTTTTTTTGGCGTCTTTTTTAAGCTGATTGAGATTCAGGCCCTTGGTTTCAAAATAATGAGTAACGATTTGGCGGATAGCGGTTTCTTCTCTTAAATCCCGGCAGTATTTTATCTTTTTCTTTTTTAAATATTCTTCAATTTTTTGGCTAATGCTTTTGCCTACGCCCGGAATTTTCTCAAGGCCTTTAACTCCCTTTTCTTTGTAAATAAGCTCAACGTTTTTATCCAGTTTTTCCAAACTCTCGGCTGCCCGGCGAAAAGCCCGGGGCTTGAAATTAACCCCTTTTATTTCCAGGAGCCGGGCCGTTTCAAAAAATATTTCCGCCAATTTATCGTTGACTTTATTATCCGGCTTCATTATTTTATATTAGCAAATCCCTGGCTCTTGACAACGGCTTTGGCTGGTATATATTAATTTTAAAGGTTGGATTAAATCCCGTTAGAAAAGAAAAAGCGAAGTTTTTTAACGGGATAAATCAAAAAATTAAATTAAAAATAACTAAAAATGTCAAACTTTAGCTATTTTTACGAGGACGAAGAAGTAGAAGGGGAGACGGACCAAAACGAAGAGTTTGATTACGACGAGGACGACGAGATGGAAGAGGGGAAAGAATATTAATAATATAAAAAATTAAAAGCGGCTTTGAATCAGGACAAGCCGCTTTTAATATTATGCGACATTTAACAAGGGAGGGGCAATTTAGGTTTTCAAATCTTTGCCGCTGTGGAATTTACGGTGGATATCTCTTAATCTGGCGTTGGTAATATGAGTATAAATTTGGGTGCTGGTGATGCTTCGGTGGCCCAAAAACTCCTGGATCGCTCTTAAATCAACTCCCTGGGTTAAAAGATCGGTTGCCATACTGTGGCGGAGAGTGTGGGGAGTGGTGAAAACGGGAATGCCGGCTAAAACAGCGTATTTCTTGACAATTCTTTCTATGGAGCGGGACGTAAGCCGGCTTTCCGCGGCTTTTCTGGCCCGATAATGAATAAAAAGGGCTTTTTCTTTGTCTCGGCGTCTTTCCAGATATTTCTTGATCCAAGACAAGGCCCTTTCCGAAAAATAAACGGTTCTGGGATAATTTCCTTTTCCGATTACGCTTATTTCATAATCTTTTTTGTTTTTTATATTTGCCAGTTGTTCTTGATTCAAAGCCGTAAGCTCGGCTATTCGCAATCCGGTTGAAAACAAAGATTCCAGAATAGCCCGGTCCCTTAAACCAATGGTCTTGGTAATATCCGGGGCCATTAAAAGTTTCTCAATTTGTTCCAAATTAAGAAATTTTACGGTTTTTTCGGCTTTATCCGCCTTTGGCAGGGCTATTTTGTCCGGAGGCAGGCAAATTATGTCTTTTGCCACAAAATAGCCCAGAAGGGCCCTTAAAGCGATTAAATAGTAGTTCTGGCTGGTTTTTTTAAGGGTTTTCTTGGTTTTCGGGTCAATATGCCGGGAGAGATATAAGCGGTAATCCCAGATATCTTGAGAGCTAAGCTCGCGGGGTTTTATATTCTCCATTTTTTTTATTTTCAGCCAGTCCAAAAATTTTTTCAGAAACCTGCCGTAATTTTCCTGGGTTTTTGGAGATAATCCCTTCTCAACGTCTATCCAGTCCAAAAAATCGTTAAAATGCTGGGGGAGCGGCTTATTACTTTTCTTCATAATAAAATTTCTCTTAACCTATATTATGCGACTTTCTCTATATTCATAATAGCGTCCTCCCCTAACCCCTGTCAACCCCGATAGAAGTGGAAAACTTAAATAAAAAAGCCTGCTAAAATATTCTGCAGGCTGTTTATGGTCTTTTTCTCCGCTATTTCTACTTTTTATCCTGGTAGTAAATTTTGGTTTCGTTGATTATCAGCGGTTTTTTTAAATTTCTAAAAGGTATTATAGGATGCTCTGTCGCCATAACAAACTTTTTGTCCTTTAAGAATTCCGCAACTGCCTCGTCTACTTCCTTATCGGACATAGAACCTCCTGGTGTGAATTCTTTTATTATTTGCCCTTCGGTTCTTCCTATAGATACAAATTTCTCGCTCTTAAAACTTTTGCGCTTGACCGGGCTTTCTTTTTCCTTACCAGTCGTTGCTGCAGGAGTTGCTTTCTTTTTGGTTTTTTTCTTCTTGGTTTTTTTCTTCGGGTCCTCCTTGCCCAATAAACTCAAAACTTCTT
>CAYNAT010000011.1:9198-17056 GCA_964395685.1 uncultured Candidatus Saccharibacteria bacterium
AAATGTCGCATAATATAAATAGCCGTATTATCCTACTCCACCAGTTCTTTTAATTTTTGCCACAAAGATTTGCTAACCGCTGGAATTTCTTCTTTCATCTCCTCTTTTTCTTTTTCAAATTTTTCTTTAATTTCCGGTTTTTTCTTTTCCACCGCTTTGTTTAAAAACCAAGAAATTTTGGACCAAATAGTTTTCAGCCAGGGTAAAACATAATTTAGCATCTTTTTCCATAAATTCAGGGCCTGCTGCCAGACATTTTTCAGCGCCTGGGGAAAGTTGGATAAAATCCCCTCCCCTGTTTTCTTTGCCTCTTCCAGGGTTTTTGGCGCTTCCAGCGGCTGCTGGGCAAAAACCCAGAAAGCAAAATTAAATAAAATCCCGAGTACTAAGAAAAAAATTAAAAATCTGAATAACATAAAATTATAATAAATGAAAAAAAGCAAATTTTTCGTCGCTTAACCCTGCCCCGCCTGCGGCGGGGCGCGCGCCCACACCTACTCCTCAAAATTTACTTTTTTTCATCTCATAACAATTCTCGAGCTTCTTTAAGCCGTTTTAAGGTTTCTTCTTTGCCCAGAATTTCCGCTATTTCCAGAGGCCCGGCCGAGGCTTTTTTCCCGGTCAAGGCAACTCTCAACGGCCAAAACAGGCATCCCCTATCCTTTACCCTGTAGCCAACTTGTTGTGCTTCAGGGCCCACTACTTCCGCCTCTTCTGTTAAAAGTTTCTCCAGATGAGATTTCTGCCAATCGCCCTCTTTTATTTTAGAAAATAATTTTTCTAATTTATCAAGAGAATCAAATAATTCTTTTTCGCTCATTTCTTTCCAAAAAAGAAGTTGTTTTTGGTAATCCAATTTTACTTTAAAAAAGAAATCGGTTAATTGGCTGATTTCCGAAAGTTTTTTCAATCTTTCCTGATACAAGGCAATAATTTTTTTAAGATAACCAAAATTTATTTCTTTTCCCGTTTCAATAATTTTATAGGATTGAGAAAGAGATATCCCGCCGTAGCCGGGCGGATATTGCCCCGATTTAAAAATTGGCTCTATCAATCCGGCTTCGACTAAATAAGGAAGACAGAGTTCCGTAAGTTTGTCAAGGGACTTTTGGCGAAGGTAAAAACCGTTCAGAAAGTCCAATCTTTTGAGATTGAAAAGCGCGCCGCCTTTTTGGACTTTTTCCAGAGAAAATTCCTTAACCAAAGAATTCAAGGAAAAAATTTCTCTTTCCGTGCCCGGATTCCAGCCCAGAAAAGCCAGAAAATTAATCAAAGTTTCGGCCAAATAGCCCTCTTTCCTGTATTCTGCCAGAGAAACCGCGCCCTGCCTTTTGCTTAATTTACTTTTATCCTGGCCGAGAAGCAGAGGCAGGTGGGCGTAAATCGGCCGGGGAAAACCCAGCTCTTCCTGTAAAAGAATCTGGACCGCGGTATTGGGTAAAAGGTCTTCGCCTCTGATGACGTGGCTTATCCTCATTTCAAAATCGTCGACCACAACCGAGAAATTATATAAAGGAAGGGTTAAATCTTTGGCAATGACCGTATCCCCGAGCAAGTTTGCCTCAAACTCTATTTTGCCCCGGACTAAATCATTAAATTCCACTTTTTTAGGAGAAATTTTAAACCTGATGACGAATTTTTTTTTGGCCGCTAAATTTTTTTCCACTTCTTCTGCCGAGAGTTCGGCGCATTTACCGTTATAGCGGGGCGCTAATCCCCTGCTCATCTGCTCTTGCCTTTTTGCTTCTAATTCCTCTTCCTGGCAAAAACAATAGTAAGCCTTCCCTTCTCTCAATAATTTTTCCAAATACTTTTTGTAAATATCTTTTCTTTCGCTTTGGCGATAAAATTCGTCCCAATCAAGGCCGAGCCATTTCAAGTTTTCAACGATGTCTTTTTCAAATTCCGGTTTTGACCTCGTTTTGTCCGTATCCTCAATTCTTAAAATAAAAATCCCCTGGTTTTTTCTGGCGAAAAGATAATTGAAAAGGGCTGTTCGGGTGCTGCCGACGTGAAGAAAACCGGTCGGCGAAGGCGCAAACCTGGTTCTCACCTCCCCGGGCTTAATAAATTCAAATTTCTCGCTATCCATATTTTAATTCTATCACAAAATTTTAGCGGTTGAAATACCATTCTAAAATTTCTTTGGCCGCGGGGAGGACCACGGACATTCCTTCTTTGACGTTCTCCACCATAATGGTTAAAACGATTTGAGGATTATCGTAGGGAGCGAAGACGGTTACCCAGTTATGATAATAATTTGGCAGGGCGGTTTGGGCCGTTCCGGTTTTGGCCGCGGCTGCCGCTGGCAAAGAATTCAAGAGAACCGAAGAAGCATAAGGGCTGTTTTCTCCGGTTACGGCCTGCCGCATTCCTTCTCTTACTGCCTGAAGATTTTCCGGGCTGATAAAATTTTCTCTTAAAATCTCCGGTTTAATCTCCTCAACCAAATTCTTTTCGCTGTCAACGATTTCTTTTACTATTTGGGGCTGGAAAAGAGTGCCGTTATTGGCTACGGCGACAAAAGCGCTTGCCACCTGAAGCGGGCTTACGGAAATGTCGCCCTGGCCGATGGCAAGATTGTAAGTGTCGCCGTCCCACCAATCCTCTTCTTTTACTTCTTTTTTCCAGGCGGGATCGGGAATCAGGCCCTTTGCTTCTCCGGGAACGTCAATGCCTGTTTTGCTTCCCCAGCCGAAAAGTTCCAGATATTTTTTTATCAAAGTCGGACCCAAGCCCGTTTGTTCTTTGTAGCCGCCGCCAATGGTATAGAAATAAACGTTACAGGATTCGGCAATCGCCTTTCTCATATCTGTGAGGCCGTGAACCCGCCAGTCCTTGCGGACGTAGATGATTTCCGGGTCGTATTGATGAGGAATGATAATTTCGCCCTGGCAATTGATTTTTTTAGTCGGAGAAATTATTTTTTCCTCCAGAGCGGCCGCGGCAATCAGGGGCTTAACCGTTGAACCGGTCGGATAAAGGCCGGAAATTGCCCGGTTAAAAAGCGGATTTTGAGGGTCGTTCAGCAAATTTTTCAGCGCTTCCTGGTCCGAATCGCTGCTGAATAAATTGTTGTCGTAGCCAGGAATGCTTACCAGGGCCAAAACCCCGCCGGTTTTGGGATTTAAAGCCAGGCCGACCGCTTTTTCCGCGCCCACCCTTTTTAAGGTTTCTTCCAGAACCTGATTGATTTTTGTTTGGAGCTCGGAATCCAGCCACAAAACCAAGCTTTTGCCCGACTCGGGCAGGGAAACGGTTTGTTTTGACAATAAATTTCCCTGGGCGTCTTTTTCCACTCTTACTTCTCCGGGATTTTTTTTTAAAATCTCCTCATAGGATTTCTCCAGACCTTCCCGACCGACGTATTTCTCGGCGCTTGTTTTTCCGGTATAACCGAGCAAATGGGAAAATTCCCGGCCTTCGGGATAATATCTTAAATAATTTTGCTCTATCTTAAAACCGGGCAAATCGTTGATTTTTGTTTCCAATAAAATCAGGGTTTGATGGTTAATATCTTTGAGAATTACCTCTTTATTTTCCAAATCATGATAATCCTCTTTGACGATTTCAGCCGCTTCTTTGAGAACTTTTGTCTTTTCTTCTTCGTTTTCAGGCAATTCGTTTTTATCTAAAACCAAATCAAAGCTTATTTTATTAAAAACCAGCTGCTTACCCCGGCTGTCGTAAATTACCCCCCTTGAAGCGTTCAGAGATTTGAGGATAAATTTATTCTGTTCGGCCAAGGCCGAATACTTTTGATTTTCCAGAACCTGGAACTGAAAAGCCCGGAAAAAAAGAATTAAAAACAAGACAAGGAAAAACAAGAAAAGACCCTTGAGGATTTTCCCGGAAAGAGGAACTTCAAATCTGCTCTTGGCCAGCTGGTCCAAGAAAACCTCCTGGGGTTCTATTTCTTTTTTTCTCCTTATTCTTAAGCCCTTAATTTTTTTCAATAAAGGGGATTCTAACATATCTTTTGAAAAAGAATTTTAAGAATAAAGCTAAAGCCAAAAGGATTAAAATGTGGTAGCCGATAAAAGTGCTGGAAAAAAGGTCCAAAAAAAAGCCGGCGATTAGGGCCAAGTAAAGACCGGAGTATTTTTTACGCTTTTCCAGAAGATTAAAAATCAGAACTGAAATCAAAACAAGATCAAGAACTCTCCCCCAGACCCTAAAATGAACCAAAAAACTGGTTTGAAACAGGGTTAAAAAGTAGCAGAAGACGATGAAAATTAAAATTTTCTTTACCATTTTTAAAATTCTAAAACAACGAATAAAATTTCTGCTCGGGAAAGATTGAAAAACGGCTCAATTTCCGCCTGTTGGAATGGCTCCAAATCGTTTTTCTTGACTTCTTTTATTTCGCCGACTAAAAATCCTTTGGGAAAAATTCCTCCCAAAGCGCTGGTCAACACAACGTCTCCTTGAAAAACAGCTGCCTCTTTGGGAATAAGATCAAATAAAACCTTGAAATTCCCTTGTCCTTTTATAATTCCCGAACAAAAGGAACCCGGTTCCTTTTGAGACAAAGTTTCGGCGTCAAAAGAAATCTCTTTATTGGAAATCAGCATTACCTTAGAAAAGTTGTCGTAAACTTCGCTGATTTTTCCCACCAGCACTTTTTCTTCGGTAATTACCGGCATCTCTTTGGAAATTCCGTCTTCTGAACCCTGGTCAATCAGAATAAAATCCCGGGAAACGTCTTTCCCGATTATTTGAACCAAAGAAAGTTGAAAGTCATTTTGAAGCTCCAAATTAAGCGCTTTTCTTAAAATCTCATTCTCTTTTTTTAATTCTTCCGAAACAGCGAGCTGAGCAAGCAATTCCTGATTTTTCAGTTCTGATTGTTTGACCTTTTTGTTCAGGCAGTTTGCTTGAAAAACCCCCTTCAGAAAATCGTTTGTACTCTCCCCTGCCCGGAAAAGGACTTTCTGAATCGGAGCGGAAAAAGAGTAAAAAAAACTTTTTACCTCTTTCTGGTAAAAATTTAAAAAAACGATAAGCAAAATCAAAACAATAATTCCAACCAATTTTTTCGTCCTTTTAAAAGAGTATTTCATGGGGGGGGGCCTGTCCCGCTTTCAGCGGGGTTGACACGGGTTTTTAATTTTGATAATATAAAAAAGGAAAGCAGTCCAAGAAAGGAGGTGATATTTTCAAAAAAACAGGTGGTGCAATCGTTGTTTGAACCCTTGTGCCGCGAAGCCCGGAGGAGAACGATTTACGATCGTTTCTCCAAAGGGCTTTTTTATTTTTTAATTATAACTCCATCAGTAAAATTTCCAGAGCCAGGCGGGAATTAAGATTGCTGCTCAAAAGCAAAAAATCCAATCGTTGGATAACTTTGATGATATTTTTTATTTTAGTTAAAGAGTAGCGGCTGAAATCGTCTTTTTTTGAACCGAGCAAACGGGAAATTAATATCTTTCGGAAATATTTAAGCCAGGCGTCTAAAATCTCTTTTAAGTTTTCCGAAGAAAATTCCTTGGCGAACTGAAAGCGGGAAACCAGGCCGGCGTTGCTGATTGTCAATAAATCGCTGATGAATTTTTTCTCTTTTTCCGTTTGCTCTTCCCTGCCGCTGAAAAATCTGATTTTCTGAAGTCGGGAAACAACTGTCGGCAGGAGTAAAAAAGGATAAGCGGTAACTAAAATTAAAAAGGTTTTGCCTTTCGGCTCTTCCAGAAATTTCAAAAAGCAGTTCTGGGCTTCGCGGTTCATTAAATGGGCCCGGCTTATAACCGCTACTTTCAAATCGGCTGAATAGGGCTTTAAGGAAAGCTTGTTCAGCAATTCTCTTATTTGAGAAATTTGAATTCGGTCTTCTGTTGGTTCCACCATAATAAAATCCGGCTGAACTCCTCTGCTAATGTCTTGATTCAATAAAAATTTGGCGAACTCCAAAGCCGTTTCCTTTTTGCCGCTTCCTTCCGGCCCGGAGAACAAAAGAGCGTGAGCCAGTTTTCCCAACTCGGCTGATTTTGTCAGAAAACGCCATTGTTTTTGATTTTTTTGAACGCCGCTCATTTTTAATGGGGTTTACTCATTATGCTTTTTTTGTAAACATCAAGATTTTCCAGAACCAGGCCGGTTCCTTTTGCCACGCAAAGCAAAGGTTCTTCGGCCAAAAAACAGGGAACGCCGGTTGAGCGGGCAATGAGTTCGTCAATATTTCCGAGCAAGGCGCCGCCGCCGGAAATAATCATTCCTTTATCCATAATGTCGGCTGAAAGTTCGGGCGGCGTATCTCTCAAAACCGTTTTGACCACCTGAACGATTTCGGTTAAGCGGTCGGAAATCGCTTCGGAAACCTCGTTGGAGCCGACTTTAATGTTCTGGGGCAGACCGGAGATTAAATCCCGGCCCCGGATTTCAATTTCTTTTTGCTCTTTTTCCGCCAAAGCAGTGCCGATTTTTATTTTTATTTCCTCGGCCGTCTGCTCGCCGATAGCCAGATTGTGCCTTTTTTTGATGTAGTCGGAAATGGCCTGGTCAAGTTTGTCGCCGGCCACTCGCAAAGAACGGCAGGTTACAATGCCGCCCAAGGAAATTACGGCCACTTCGGAAGTGCCGCCGCCGATGTCAATAATCATATTGCCGGAGCAGGAATTAATGGGAATGCCGGCGCCGATAGCAGCCAAAATCGGCTCTTTGGCCACGAAAACCGCCTTGGCGCCGGCCGCCATTCCGGCCTCAATCACCGCTCTTTTCTCGGTGGAAGTAATACCGGCCGGCACCCCGACCAAAAGCTCCGGCTTGAGAAACCGGAAAGTTCTGATCGCTTTCCTGATAAAATATTTGAGCATTGCTTCGGTCACCCGGTAATCGGCTATTACGCCGTCTTTCAAGGGCCGGTAAATCCTGATGTTTTCCGGCGTTCGACCGGTCATCTCTTTAGCTTCCTGACCAACAGCTAAAATCTTGTTTTCGCTGAAAGAAACAGCCACCACTGACGGTTCCTGCAAAACCACGCCTTTTTGAGGAGTAAAAACAACCGAATTACAGGTTCCTAAATCAATGCCGATTTTTCTGGCGAACATACTACTTTCTTTAAATTATTCTAATTACTCTAATTATTCTAATTGGTCTAATCAATGACTAATGCCTGAATGTCTAAACTATTGTTTTAGTCATTTTGTCATTAGAGATTGTCTCCCGCAGGGAGGCCTCCCGAAGGGAGGGGATTTGATTAGAATAATTAGGTCAATTAGGTTAATTTAGGCCCCTATCTCCCTCTTCTTCCTCTTCCCTATTTCCTCTATTTTTTGGTTATAATCGTCTATCAATTTTTGGAGTTCTTCTTTGGCCCGGAATTTATCGTCTTCCCTGATTTCTCCGGTCTTGGATTTTTCCTGAACCTCTTCCCAGGCCTTTCCCCGCCAATGCCTGATTGTTTTTTTGGCTTCTTCCTCTTTTTCCGACAAAACCCTCAATAAATTATTGCGATACTCTTCGCTCAAAGAAGGCAGAGAGAGCCGAATCAGCTCTTTATCAACAATCGGAGACAATCCCAAACCGGTCCGGGAAATCGCTTTTTCAATCGGCTCCAGATATGATTTATCCCAGGGCTGGATTAAAATTTCTTTGGGTCCGGACAAAGATATTGCCGCCAATTGCTTGAGAGGAAATTTCTGGCCGAAGCACTCAACTGAAATATCTTCAACCAAAGCGGTTGAAGGCCGGCCGGTTCTGATTTTAGCCAATTCTCGTTCCAGAAAACCGATTACTTTTTCCGTCTCCGGTTTTATCCCGTTGATAATTTCTTTGTAATCCATTATTTTAAGTATAACAAATTTTCAAAAAAGAAAAAGGAGCCAAGCCCCTTTTTCCCGATTAGAAATTCTCAATTACAAAA
>CAYNAT010000012.1:0-16685 GCA_964395685.1 uncultured Candidatus Saccharibacteria bacterium
CCAATCAAAATCCGTCCCTCTGCTCCTCGCCTGCTCTATCATAGCGTCCAGAAGTTCGTTTTCTAGACCATCCTCATAGAGAAAAATAAATCTCTGTCCCGATTTATTCAAAACTAATTGTCGCATTCTGTTTTCCATTTCATATTCCTCTCATTTTGAAACTCTGGAATTATTTTTTTGTTAAAGCTGAAGAATTTCAGCAACTGATTTAAGTTTAGCAGATTTTGCTAATTTTGTCAAATTTTTTTCAGATTTAATTTATCCACTGGCTGGATTTTTTTATTATTTTTTTATTTATGATATAATCAAACAATATGCCAAACTATCCTAAGGAACAACTTTGGGAGCTTTATAAGGGGCTGCCTGAAGACCTTCGGAAAGCCACTTTTTCCGAAGAAGTTGCTAAAAACATCCGGGAAATCTGCGCCAAAAGCGGACTCATTGACGAAGATTTGATTTTTGATATTGCCAAAAACGTTGGTTATGTTTTTTTAGGCCTTTTAGCGCCCGGGGATTTCAAAAACGTTCTGGAAAAAGAGCTGAAAATGGAAAAGGCCAAAGCGGAAGAAATTGCTTCGGAAATCAAAAGATTTGTTTTTCTGCCTCTTAAACAAAGTTTGGAGGCGCTTTACCGCTCGGAAATAAAATCAGAAGGAGAAACGAAAAACGAAAAAGCCGGGAAAGGCGAAAAACCCGAACTGCCGAAGAAAAAAAACGGAAAAGGAGACAGATACAGAGAGGTCATAGAATAAATTACTAATTTCTAATTATTAATTACTAACTAATGACTAAATCCTAATGATTAGTAAATTTGACCTTGAAGAACGAACGGCGAAATTTGGAGAAGATGTTATAAAATTTGTTAACAATTTACCGAAAAATGAAATTACTAAGCCGATTATTATACAATTAGTAAAGTGCGGGACAAGCGTTGGAGCAAATTATTGCGAAGCCGATGACGCAGAAAGTAGAAAAGATTTTAAACATAAAATTGGAATATGCAAAAAAGAATCTAGAGAAGTTAAACATTTTTTACGCATGATAGTTGTAGCTACGCCAGGAATAAAAACACGGGCTAGAATACTATGGCAGGAAGCAAAAGAAATAAACCTTATTTTTAATTCAATTTATAAAAAATTATAAAAATTTAGTCATTAAACATTAGAAATTAATTAGAAATTAGGTTAATTAGAAATTAGAAATTTTCACCCATGGAATTCACTGTGCCGCAATTTATTGAGAGAGAGCCGAAAATCGTCGGCCCTTTCACTTTCAAGCAATTTATCTTTATCGGCATTGCCGGCGGCCTTTGCCTTTTCCTTTTTTTCACCCTGCCCCTGACAATTTTTATAATTATCGCCGTGTTCTTACTGGCCGGCGCCTTTGCTCTGGCTTTTCTTAAAATCAACAGAACGCCTTTGCCAATTTACATCAAGAATTTTTTCGCTTTTCTTTTCAAGCCCCGGGTTTATCTCTGGAAGAAAAAAATCAGTCCGCCCAAATTTTTAAGAGAGAAAAAAGAGAAAATAAAAAAGGAAGAAGAATCGGAAATTAAAAAAGGACCGGAGTTAAAACTAAGCCAGGGCGGCCGCTTAGACGAATTATTCACTCATTTGGAAACGAAATAAATAGTTATCAGTTATTGGTTTTTAGTTTTAGTTTATTAGTTTATAGGAACTGGGAACTAAATAACTAAAACCAATAACTAAAAACTAAGAACTAAAATGAATCTCTCGGCCCAGGATTTTCTGGAATTTGACCAGATTAAAAACGGAATTATTATCCTGAAAAACAAGGGGTTAAGAGCCGTCTTAATGGTCTCTTCTTTGAATTTCGCCCTGAAATCCCAGGACGAACAAAACGCCATTTTATACCAGTTCCAGAATTTTTTAAATTCTCTGGATTTCAGCTGCCAGATTCTGATTCTTTCCCGGCGGCTGAACATTACCGGCTATCTGGACAAACTGGAGGAGATTGAAAAAAAAGAAGAAAACGATTTGCTGAAAATTCAGATTGTTGAGTACCGAAAATTCATTGAACAGATAATGAAAGGCGGTTCGGTGATGCAAAAAACTTTTTACGTGGTCGTGCCTTTTTCCATAAGCGAAACCCAATCAAGCGGACAGGGATTGAGCAAAATAGCCAAAATTCCGGCTTTAACCGAAGAAATGTTCCAGCGGGCAAAAGTCCAGTTAATGCAAAGAGTGGAATTTGTGGTTTTGGGGTTAAGGGCCTGCGGCCTCCAGTCAGTGCCTCTGAATACTTTGGAATTAGCCGAACTTTTCTGGGCAATTCACCACCCGGTAGAAGCCGAAAGGGGTTATTACCCGGAAATCCCGGGCGAATTAGTTGAATAATATGCGTTTACCTTTCTTCAAAAAAAAGAAAAAAATAGAATCGGAGGAGCTTTTCCCGGCCGAACCGATGGGCTTGAGCGACATTGTCGCGCCTTCTTCCATTGAAGTAAAGCAAAACTACATTAAAATCGGCGAGCGCTTTGCCAAAAGTTATTTTATTTTCTCTTATCCCAGATATTTAAGCACCGGCTGGCTTTCGCCGATAATAAATCTGAACGTGCCGATGGACGTCTCTTTTTATCTTCATCCGGTTTCCAGCGAAAGCATTTTGAGAAAATTGAGAAAAAGAGTAACCGAAGTCCAGGCCGAAATTTCCGAAAGAGAAGAAAAGGGCCTAATCCGGGACCCGGCCCTGGAAACCGCTTACCAGGACTTGGAGGATTTGCGGGACAAACTCCAAACCGCCCAGGAAAGAATGTTCCGCTTCAGTTTGTATCTGACCGTTTACGCTGACAGCGAGAAAAAACTGCGGGACGTTGAAACCAATTTAAGGTCAATTCTGGAATCGCGGTTGATTTACATCAAACCGGCTCTTTACCAGCAAAAAGAGGGTTTTCTCTGCACTTCGCCCTATAATTTAGACCAGTTAATGGTAACCACCTTAATGAACACCGCTCCCCTTTCCAGCACTTTCCCTTTTATTTCTTTTGACCTAAGCTCCAACGAAGGCATTCTTTACGGAGTCAACGAACACAATAATTCTTTGGTTTTGTTTGACCGGTTTACTTTGGCTAACGCCAACTCGGTAATTTTCGCCACCAGCGGTTCGGGAAAATCCTACAGCGTCAAACTGGAAATTTTAAGGTATTTGATGCTCGGCGTTGACTGTATTGTTCTGGACCCGGAAAACGAGTATAAGTTCTTGGCCGAAGCGGTCGGCGGCTCTTTCTTTAATATATCTCTGGCTTCGCCTCACCATATTAATCCTTTTGATTTGCCGCCGCCCCGGGAAGACGAAAGAGCGGAAGACGTTTTAAGAACCAATATTATCAATCTGGTCGGTTTAATGAGAGTAATGCTTAGCGGCTTGACTCCGGAGGAAGACGGAATTATGGACCGGGCCTTGGCTGAAACCTACGCGGCAAAAGACATTACCGCGGACTCGGACCCGGCAAAATGGGGCAAGGAACTGCCTTTTCCTTTATTGAGCGATTTGGAAGCGGTGCTTTCCACAATGGAGGGGGCCGAATCTCTGGTTAAACGGCTTCAAAGATTTACCAAAGGCGTTTATTCCCAGTTCTTTAACCAACCCTCAAATATAAGCACCAAAAACCGCCTGGTTGTTTTCGGCATCAGGGATATGGAAGACGAATTAAGGCCAATGGCTTTGTTTATAATTTTGAGATACATCTGGAAAACAATTACCGCGGAAATGAAAAAACGGCTTTTGGTGATTGACGAGGCCTGGTGGCTGATGAAAACCGAAGACGGAGCTTCTTTCCTTTTCGGCACGGTCAAACGAGCCAGAAAATACTGGCTGGGCGTAACCACCATTACCCAGGATGTCAACGACTTTATGAAATCGGAATACGGCAAACCGATTATCACCAACTCTTCTCTGTCCCTTTTGATGAAGCAAAGTCCGGCCACAATTAAAACGGTTCAGGAGACCTTTAACCTTACCGAAGAAGAAAAAATGCTTCTTTTGGAATCGCCGGTCGGCGAAGGAATATTTTTCGCCGGCACCAAACACGTTTTGATTAAAATACTTGCCTCTTACACCGAAGACCAGATTATCACCACCGCGCCCGAAGAACTGCAGAAAATCAAACAAGCAAAAAAGGAACTAAGTTCCTGAAGTCCAGGAACTTAGTTCCTTTTTTGCGACGGAAATCTTATGGCTGAAGAAATAAACAACGAGGGGCCTTCTGATAAAGAGTTTGATAAAATTGTTGACCATGGCCGGGTCAAGGGAGATTTCATAAGCCCGATGGCTATGGTAATGTTTGCCGCCGCTCTAATTTTTGACGGGGCCGGTTTTATGCTTCTTTTTATGCTTATTGATGATTTTGGAATTCTTGACATCTCCGCTTTAATTATTGTCGGGGGCTTAATGTGGCTTCATTCAAAGGGAATAACTTCAGCAATGAGAGCTCAGGCCCAAATTGTTGCCAGACGGGTTATGTCAAAAACCGGGCTGGGCGCCGCGGCGAGAGGAAGCCGTTTTACCGCTCTTTTGGGAAAAAACGAAGATAAAATAAAAGCATTTACCAAATTAACCATAAAAACCTTGATATGGACTTTTTTAATAGAACTCTGTCCTTACTTGGGCAATATTATTCCCACTTGGGTTATAGCAGTATATCGCCATCTGAAAGAAAGTTAGATTAATAAAATATGCTTGTCTTTTTTTTGGAAATAATTTATCCCCGGATTCCGGGCGCCACGCCGCCCCAGGATTTTTTAAACACGGCAGCGCCGGAAGACGTTCTCTCGCTTTACGCCCAATATCTGGTCAATCTCTGCATCTGGGCCGGCGCCATCCTCGCTTTGGCCGGCCTGATTTACGCCGGAATAAAATATCTGCTTTCCAGCGGCAAACCCGAGGCAATGGTTTCGGCCAGAAACCAGATTAGCTCGGCTTTTTTCGGTCTTTTAATTCTGCTTTCCTCTTTTTTAATTCTCAAAACCATCAGCCCCGAGTTTATTTCCCTGAAAATCCCGACTCTCCAGACCGTTAAAATTGAAAAAAAACCGATAGTTCCTCTGCCGGAAACAACCGCTTACAATAGCTCAATTGACGCGGAAATGCCTTTCAGCAGAATCATTGAAAAAATCTTTGAAACCTATATCTCCGACTATCCAGCGCCCGAGCCGACGCCGACGCCCCGCCTGGAAAGAATTAAAAACAATACTGATTCGGTAAAAACAATCACTGCCGAGCTTTTAAGCCAGAGCCAGTCCTTAAAAGAAGCAGCCGGTAAATGCAAATGCGAAGTGCTCCGGCCCGACCCGCCCTGCAATCATTACGGCTGCCAGGATTGCCCGCCTCAACATTGTACTTGCGACCCCTGTAAAAATTCCCGGAGCGAGATTCAAAATGCCGAAGAGAAAAATAAAACGGAAATCAATAATTTAGCTTCGGAAAATCTGAAAATAGAAGAGGAAATTCGGGATTTGAAAGAATGGCTGGACCGTTTGAAAATGGCGGAAAAATTCATTAAAGAATGCCCTTTCAGATTCTTAAACAGTTTGGCCCAATATTATGATAAGGGGGACAGTTTTAATAAAAACAAATGGGTCTTAACAAAAATTAATTTCTGGGACGATATAAGTATTGTCTATTACGACAAATATAAAATACGGGAAACCGACTTCGCCACTTTTTATTGTTCAGTCGGCGGGACTATGGAACAGGAGGTTAAATATGTTGAACCGTCGTCAGACCTCTTAACCGGAGAAGAATCGGAACAAGAAGCCGAGGAAATTCTTTCCCAATCAATGGCTTGCTCCGAAGAAGCACCGGTCGGCGAAATAATTGACCGGGCCGAAAGAACAACCCAACTTTTAATAGACAAACTGGAACAACTTATCCCCAAAAACAAAGAATTGGTTGAAGCGGTTGACAAATTACAGCAACTTGTAAGCCAATGCAGTTCCCGGAACTGTACGCCCCAATGCCAGTGCGTTTCCTGCGGCCATGGCTGCACTTACTGCCTGGAAATCGGCTGTTTCGGCCAGCCCTGCGATATGAGCGCAATCAACAACCAGCTTGACGAAGTCAAAAAAATCCAAGGAGAAATAATAAATATAATTGAGGGAGAAAAAAACATCGCCTTTATTATCAATGAATTAGGACCGCAAATAATTCAGGACTTAGCCAATTCTGTAAGAATCACGATGAAACAATGCAGCAGCGATGATTGGCTGGAGCAGTCAACGACTTTATTCAATTGTCTCCAAACCAAAGGCGCGATTATTCCGCCCAACAACCAGGTTCTCCGGGAATGCTGCCAGGCCCAAGCCGTAAACCCGGAAACCGGAGAAGCAAAACAAACGCCTTTTGGCGATTGTCTGGAACAATGTTATCTGGAACCGGGAATCAGCCAATACCGAAAATGCCTTCAATCCTGCCTGAGCCAAAAAGCCCAGGAATTAAACGACCCGGACATCGTTAACTGCATCCACGAAATTAATTTCTACTGCTGCCACCTTAAGTAATCAGAGACCCGGTCTCTGTAATACTGTGATACTTATGCCTTCTATTACCGACGCTTTTCAAAAAGTTTATGTCTATATTATTTCCGCTGCCGGATTTTTGGCTCTGGCAACTTTGATCTGGGCCGGGGTTCTTTACTTAACTTCCAGCGGCAAACCGGAAAACATTGCCAAGGCGAAAAAACAGATTTTAGGAGTTTTCGTGGGAATTATTATTTTACTCGGCTCTTACATTATTCTCCGGACAATTAATCCGGAGCTGGTCAAAATTGATTTACCCCGCCTGAAACAAATTATTTTCCATCCCTTGGAAGCGCCGGCCGAGCAGGAAATGGTGCCGGCCGGATTATTGGCCAAGACAAGAGAAATCGCTAAAAAAGTAAAAGAGCAGGATATTCCCGGACTGGAAATGTCCTCCCAAAAAATCAATGACCTGACCGACAACTGCTCTTGCGAAAATCTTCAATCCCTCTGCGCCTGCTCCGGCGGCGGCGCCGGCGATTCCTGCCAGCCAATTCAATGTTATGCCGGGCCCGGCTTTCAGCCCTGTCCCGAGGAAAAAGAAATAAAAGAAAACCAGCAGAATATTATTGCCTGGAAAGACGAAATTTTGTATTATAGAAACAGGGCTAATGCCGAAGCCGAGGACCTGCGAGAGGAAATAAAAAAAATTCTGGACGAACAAATCGTCTATTATATGAAAAGCGAGCAGATAGAAGAAAACGAACAGGTTAAAGAATATCTCAAGGGAGAAAGGGAGAAGATAACCGAAGAGAAAAATCTTAAAAAAGATTTGGCAACCAATTTGGAAGAACTGGCGAAATTAATTGATAAAATCGCGGCTCCGGCTTCAGAAATCGGCCAACTGCCAAACCAATGTCTAATTAATGTGAAAGACACAAATATATGCAAGCCAGCCTGCAAAGGAGAGTGCCATGACACGGAAACCGGCTGTCAGCCGGATAAATGCTCGGGCGGCAATCCCTGCCCGACAGACGAAATCCAATCCCAGTTTGAAGAAATCAGGAGCTTAGCTCCTCAAATTACTCAAACCTGCGACCAGATAATTAATATTATAGACCAAATAATTAAATTCAAAACGATTTTGGTCCAGCCATGAAATCAAAAACTAAAAAAATCTTAATATTTTTCCTCGTTGTCCTTATCTTGACAGGTTTTTCCCATTTTGTTTTTGCCCAAGACCAGCCGGGCCGGGAACTGGAAGTAAAATATCCCTCGGTTGAGGGCTACGCGCCGACCGAAACGACAACCCAAATTCCGGATTACGTTAAATATATTTTTAATTTCGCTATTTTTGCCAGCGGCGTTATCGCTCTGGTTGTTTTGGTCCTGGCCGGCTTTCAATGGTTTACTTCGGCCGGCAATCTGGAAAAAACAAAAGAAGCCAAAGACCGAATCAGCGCCGCCATTTTGGGACTGGCAATCCTGTTCGGCTCTTATCTTATTCTAACCACCATCAATCCCAATCTGGTTGTTTTCCAGTTAAAACGGCTCCGACCCATCATCTCCGAACTCCCGGCCGGCGTGCTTTTATGCAACGGACGGATAGACGCTTACAAGGCTTGGAGTCTTGCTTATGAATTTAAATATCTTAATCCCAGCATAGAGCGAGAAAGAGAAATAAAAAAAGAGCTAGATATAATTATTGACGAAGAAAATCGAAAATGCGTAACAGTCAGGGGTGCTGGAGATATTGTCGGCAGCGAAAACGTTCAATTTATATACTTCGTCCCAAGTATAGAAACGGGCCGAGATGGGAATCCAAAATCGGCAACAGAGTACGGGGCAATTATTTATGGAGGCAGCAATTTTGAAGGAAAATCCGAATCTCTTTACAAGCATCTTCTTCCCGGTGGTATGATTACGGTTTATGAAATGCCGAAAGAATCATATTTCCCCGATTTTAATCCGTCTTCAATCAAACCATTTATGTTGGTTCCTAAACACGATGGAGGTTATGAGCGCAATGGAGTAAAATATCAGGTATTTTTATTCCAAGAATATAATCGCAATCTTGGAACGGATTTAGAAGATAAAGGAAAAATGTACGGACTTCTTCCGGAAAATTATTGGTATGAATGGAGTGATATTACCGTAGGATTCGGCTCATCTCCCGGGGCAAGATGCGAAAAAAACTACTGTTCGCCCAGATCAATTCAGGTTATAGGCGATTATATTGCTATTCTCATAACGCCGGATGGACGAAGCGAAGCATTTACCAACGGGATTGACAACAATTTAGACGATAATCTAAATATAACAAACTGGGTTAGTTGTAAATCTTATCAAAGCGAAAAAACAGAAAAAAGCCTTTGCGCCCAACCCGCGGTTAAAAGCCTATTAATTATCAGCGCAAAAGTTTATTATTAAAAAAGCAATTAAAAAAGCCGCGTTGAAAGCGGTTTTTATTCTTAGGATGAGTCTAGTCCGGGTTAGGCCTCTGCGGGTTTAATAACCAATCTTCTTTCCGGGTCCTGGCCGATGCTTTCGGTGTTGATGTCCTGGCGGCCGGCCAGTTCCAAATGGATAATTCTTCGCTCAAAAGCCGGCATCGGCGCTAAAATCCTTTCTTTTTTATTTAAAGCCACTTCGTCCGCCAGATCCCTGGCCGTTTCCCTTAAATACTCGGCTTTTTTCTTTTTATAATCGTTAATGTCGAGGTCAAGATAAAAACCTTCGGGAATTCTCCTTTTCAAAACCGCTTTGAGCAAGCGCTGAATTTCAGCTAAGGTCTGACCCTGCTGGCCGATTAAAATTTTGGGCTCCTCGGTTTTTATTTTTATCGGAATGGTCAATTCCTGGGGGCTCAAAACCTCGGCCTCAACCTCAAAAGTCGCCTTCTCAAAAAACTCCTCAACCACTTTTTTTATTTGTTCTAATTCTTCGCTGTTCATAGATAGCGATATTAATAATTTTTATTCGTATCATTCGTGTGTCATTCGTATATTGGTGTCGCTTTTAAGTATAAAATATTGTTGGAAAATTGTAAAGAGGGTGGTGGTCAGCCAGTATAAGCCGATTGCCGAGGGCAGCCGGAAAAGAATAAAAACAATAAAAACCGGCATCATATACTGCATCTGGCTCTGGAGCTGGCTGCTGAAATCATTTGTCTTTTTTTTCTCTTTTCGCCTGGGCGCGCTCATTTTGGTCTGGAAAAACTGGAAAATGCCGGCTAAAAAAGCCATTATCATGTTCGGTTTAGCCAGATCAACGATTCCGAAAAAAGTCGCTTTGATTATTCCGGGGTTGGGAACAAAATTATAAAGAAGAGCCATTTGCTCCGGCTGGAAACCCTGCCAGAAAACCCGATAAAGAGCGATTAAAACCGGCAGCTGGATAAGCAAGGGCAGGCAGCCGGAAAAAGGATTGATTTTTTCTCTTTTATAAAGCTCCATCATCTCTTTGGTCTGGCGCTCTTTGTCATTTTTATATTTTTCCTGAATTTCTTTTACTTTCGGCTGAAGCTCGCTCAAAACTTTTTGCGATTTTATGGCTTTTTCGCCTAAGGGATAAAATAAAAGTTTGATTAAAACGGTTAAAATAATAATGGCCAAACCAAAATCGCGACCGGGCAAATAGTCGTAGAGCAGGATAAGAATATTGAACAAGGGACGATATAAAAAAGTGTTAAAAATTGTTATTAAAAAATCCACGATTTTAAAATTTCTAATTTCTAATTTTTAATTTTTATTAAATTTTTAATTTTTAAACAATTTGAAAATTAAGTCATTAGAAATTTAATAGAAATTAGAAATTGAAAATTGAAAATTATTTCAAGGCTCGTCTATTCCGCCCGGGTTCCAAGGATGACACCTTAATATTCGCTTAAATCCCCGCCATAAACCCTCGCCCATTCCGTATTTTTCAATCGCCGAATAGCAATAACAAGAACAACTGGGATAAAAACGGCAGCGATGGCCCAAAAAGGGCGAAATCAAAATTTGATATAATCTAATAAATTTAAGAATTATTTTTTTGATCACTTTTTTATCAACCCGGCTTTTTTAAAAAGATTGTTCAATCCCGATTCCAAATTTTTAAAATCGTATTCTCCCGATTCGGCCAAAACCACGATAACGGCATCAATGGCTTTTTTTAGTCCGGGAATTTTTAAGCGCACTACCTCGCTCAATCTTCTCTTAATTTTGTTCCGGTCCACCGCTCTTTTGGAAACATTCTTGCCAACCACAAATCCGAGACGGCTTTCTTTTAAATTATTCTCTAAAATTTTTAAATATAAAAAACCCTGCTTAAAGCCCCTTCCTTTTTTGAAAACTCTCTCAAAATCCTTCTTTTTTTTAAGCCGATTTTTTTTGGACAGCATAATGCCAAAAGGTTTTAAACATTTATACGGCGAGGCGCCTTCTCCCCTTTTTTCTCCGTCTTTTCAAAACCCGCCGGCCGGTTTTTGTTTTCTGCCTTCTTAAAAATCCGTGAACCCGTTTCCTTTTTTTCTTTTTTGGCTGATAGGTGATGCTCATAAAATTATATTAACATAATTTTCACAGTTTGTTAACAAAAATCAATTCTTTAAGATTGTTTTGTTTCTGCCTTGGCCTATGTTATAATCCAAATATATGATCACGACCAATGAGGATCTCTGGCAGACGGTCCTTGCCCAGGTCCAATTGAATATTTCTCCGGCCAATTTCGCCACCTGGTTCAAAAATACGGAAATCAGCTCCCAGAAAGAGGGTAAGGTTGCGATTTTGGTGCCTAATTCTTTTGTTAAAGAATGGCTGGAAAATAAATACAACAAAACAATATTTAAAATTTTACACGAGTTGGAGCCGGAAATCAAGGAAGTCGGTTATTTCGTCGGCAAAACCGGAATAGAATCCCTTAAAAATAAACCAGCGATCCTGCCCGAACCGGAGCAGATAGAACAAATGGAATTCCAGGAGTTTAAAGCCGACAAAGAAACCAATCTTAACCCCCGCTACACTTTTAATTCTTTTGTGGTCGCGCCCTTCAATGAACTACCCCACGCCGCGGCCGTGGCCGTGGCCAACAAGCCGGGTCTGGTTTATAATCCTCTTTTTATTTACGGCGGCGTTGGCCTGGGAAAAACCCATATTTTACAGGCAATCGGCAATGAGGTGGCTAAAAATTTCAAAAAAAACAAAATAAAATACGTTCCTTCGGAAAAATTCACCTCGGAGGTGGTTTCCTCGATCAGAAACGACAAAATAGAAGCGCTCAAGAAAAAATACCGGGAAACTGACGTTCTAATTATTGACGACGTTCAGTTTCTGGCCGGACGGGAAAAAACCCAGGAGGAATTTTTTCACATTTTCAACGTTCTTTATGAAAACAACAAGCAAGTCGTTATTTCCTCGGACCGGCCGCCCCGGGCTATTTCTTCTTTGGCTGAACGATTAAAATCCCGTTTTGAAGGCGGAATGCTGGCCGACATCAGCGCTCCGGACTATGAAACCCGAATAGCTATCTTAAAAACCAAAGCCCAGGAAAAAAGCGCCGACTTTTCCGAAGAAATTTATCAATACATCGCTTCCGTTATTAAAAAAAACATCAGGGAAATAGAGGGAGCGCTCAACCGCTTAATCGCCTATCAAAAACTCAACAGCCGAAAACCGGACCTGGAAATCACCAAAGATATTTTCAAAAACGTTTTGGCCGAACCGCCCAGAATCGCCACGCCGAAAAAAATAATTCAGGTGGTCGCCGAATTCTACGACCTGAAAGAAAGAGACCTTTTGACTTCTTCCCGGAAAAAAGAAATTGTCAAGCCCAGACAGGTGGCGATGTATTTGTTAAGAGAAGAGTTAAAAAATTCTTTCCCCTTCATCGGCCGAAAATTCAACGGCAAAGACCATACCACAGCCATTCATTCTTATAAAAAAATCTTGAAAGAGCTGGAAAATGATAAAAAATTATCAGAAGAAATCGGTTTAATCAAGGAAAGGGTTTTTAGTTTTTAGTCGGTTAAAATGTTGAAAAATATGTTAATTATTTGGGTTTAATTTTTTTATAAAAAACTAAAAAAACTTATCCACCAATTATCAAAAAAAACTCAACTGAAAAATTCCAATTAAAACGAATTAAAAAAATAATTTTCAACAACCCTAACAATAATAAATTAAAAATAATTTATTTTATAAAAATATTATGAGATTAATTATTCTTCAGGAAAAATTAAAAAACGGATTAAATATTATTGAAAGAATTTCTTTAAAATCTCTTACCCTGCCGATTTTAAATAACGTTTTATTTTCCGCGGAAAAAAATTTTCTCAAACTAAGCGCCACCGATCTGGAAATAGGGATTAATTGGTGGGTTTTAACAAAAATTGAAAAACCCGGAGAAATCACCATTCCCAGCCGGTTATTATCCGGTTTTATCAATCTGCTCCCCAACAAAAAAATTAATTTAGAGGTTGAAAAAAATAATTTACTGCTAAATTGCGAGAATTATAAAACCCAAATAAACGGTTTTTCAGCCGAAGAGTTTCCTATTATTCCTAAAGTAAACCAGAATGAATTTATTTCTTTAAATAATTCCGTTTTTTGCCGGGGAGTCGGTCAGGTGGTTGACATCGCCCTGCCCTCCGGTACCAGGCCGGAAATTTCCGGAATTTATTTCTTATTTCAGAAAAACGCAATAACCGTTGCCGCCACCGACAGTTTTCGCCTGGGAGAGAAAAAAATATTTTTAAAAAACAACTCTTCCCTTAAAGAAGATTATTCTTTGATTCTTCCCCAAAAAACGGCCAAGGAACTGATAAATATCTTTAACGACAAACCGGGAGAATTAAAAATTTATTTTTCAGCCAATCAGGTGATGTTTGAACGTTTAATGGAAGAAGTGGTTCATCCCCAGATTCAAGTTGTTTCGCGCCTGATAGAAGGAGAATACCCGAATTATCAAGAGATTATCCCCAAAAAATACACAACCCAGTTGATACTGAACAAAGAAGAGTTTTTAAATCAAATTAAAAGCGCCAGTTTATTCAGCGGCAAAATCAACGAGGTTAATATTAAAATTCTCCCCCAGGAGAAAAAAATAGAGATTTTCAGCCAAAGCCCGGAAACCGGAAAATACCAGTCGTTTATTTCGGGAAAAATAAAAGGCCAGCCGCTTAAAATGTCTTTCAACCACCGATTTTTACTGGACGGCCTGGCCAATATCAAAAGCGCCGAAGTGGTTTTTGAATTAAACGGCGAGGCCGGGCCCGGACTTTTAAGGCCGCTGGCTGACGAAAGTTATCTTTATCTGGTAATGCCGATTAAAACAAACTGATATCGGATTAAGGCGGCAAGCGCAAAAAAGCCCGCTGTTGGCGGGCTTTTTTATTGAAAGAAAGAGAAGAAAATGCTATTTTAACTATATGAAATTAGATTTGCCGAAAATAGAAATAAAGACCCTGAAATTTTGGGAAGAAAAGAAAATTTTTGAGAAAAGCCTGGAAAAAAACAAAAAAAAGGAAAAATTTGTTTTTTACGAGGGACCGCCTTTTGCCAACGGCCTTCCGGGAATCCATCATCTTTTGGCCCGCGCCTTCAAAGACATAATTTTGCGCTACAAAACGATGCAAGGTTTTTTTGTCGAGAGAAGGGCCGGCTGGGACACTCACGGTTTGCCGACCGAAATGGAGGCGGAAAAAAAATTAAACATCAAAGCCAAGAAAGAAATTGAAAAACTGGGAATTGAGAAATTTATTAAAGAGTGCAAAGATAATGTTTTTACTTATAAAAAAGAGTGGGAGGAGTTTACCAAAAGAATCGGCTTCTGGCTTGATTTTAAAGACGCTTATATCACCTGCGACAATAGTTATATTGAGACGTTATGGTGGATTCTGAAACAGATTTGGGAGAAAGGGCTTTTGTATCAGGATTACAAGGTTGTTCCCTACTGTCCGCGCTGCGGAACTTCGCTTTCTTCTCACGAATTAGTCCAGGGATATAGGGCGATAAAAGAAAAATCAATTTATCTGAAATTTCCCCTGAAAGGCCAAAAAAACACTTATTTTTTGGTTTGGACAACCACTCCCTGGACATTGCCGGGAAATATCGCTTTGGCGGTTAATCCTTCTTTGGATTATGTTAAAGCAAAAATTAATTCTGATTATTTAATTCTTGCAAAAGAAAGGACAGAAATTTTAAAAGAAATAAAAGAAAAATATGAAATAGTCAAAGAGTTTAAGGGCAGAGAATTGAAGGGGCTGGAATACCGGCCATTGTATAATAATTTTATAAAAGACAAAAAAGGGACTTATGGCGTGGTTTTGGCCGATTTTATTTCCGGGCAAGACGGTACGGGGATTGTCCATATCGCTCCGGCTTTCGGAGAAGAAGATATGGAAGTTGGCAAAAAAAACAATCTGTCGGTTTTGATAACAGCGGACGAAGAAGGGAAAATGATAACTCCCGGATACGGCTGGAACAAGATGTTCGTAAAAAATAGCGATCCCTTGATTGTTGGAGACTTAAAAAAAAGAAATTTACTTTTTAAAGAAGAAATTTACGAGCATGAATATCCTTTTTGCTGGCGCTGCCAGACGCCCCTGATTTACTATGCCAAGAATTCCTGGTTTATTAAAATGACCGGGGTTAAAAAAAGATTGATAGAAAATAACCAGAAAATAAATTGGGAGCCCGAGCATATCAAAAAAGGGAGGTTTGGAGAATGGCTGGAAGAGGTTAAGGACTGGAATTTGTCCAGGGAGAGATATTGGGGCACGCCTTTACCGATTTGGGAATGCGATAAATGCAAAGAAAGAGTTTGCATCGGGAGCGTAAAAGAATTAGCTGAAAAGACAAAGACAAAAACAAAAATAAAAGATTTACATCGTCCTTTTATTGATGAAATTGTTTTCAACTGCGAAAAATGCGGAGGAGTGATGAAAAGAGTCCCGGAAGTGGCGGACTGCTGGTTTGATTCCGGTTCAATGCCTTTTGCTCAATGGCATTATCCTTTTGAGAATAAAAATAAAATTGACAAAAAAGAAGATTTTCCGGCCGATTTTATTTCAGAAGCGATTGACCAAACCCGGGGCTGGTTTTACACCCTGTTGGCGATTTCCACCTTATTGGATAAGGGCTTTTCCTACAAAAACGTTATTTGTTTAGGTTTGGTTTTGGACGCCGAGGGCCAGAAAATGTCAAAATCGCGGGGCAACATAATCAAGCCCCGAGAGGTTATCGGCCGGTTTGGATCTGACTGCGTCCGGTTTTATTTTTATACTGTCAATGCCGCGGCCGAGCCCAAGAAGTTCGATTTCAAAGACATCCAAAATTTGTATGGGAAGTTTTTTGACACTTTATGGCAAAGTTATAACTTTTTTTCTACTTATACCGACAAAAAGGAACTAAGTTCCTTTTCGCAAAAAGAACTAAGTTCCTTTTTGATAGACCGGTGGATTATTTCTCGTTTGGAAGGAATAAATTCTCAAGTAATCAAAAATTTAGACAAATACGACGTTGTTTCAGCGGCCAGATTGTTTATTGATTTTATTGACGATTTGTCCAATTGGTATATCCGGAGGTCGCGGGAAAGATTTAAAAATTCAGAGAAACAAGCCCCCCAGACCTTATATTATGTATTTTTAAAATTAGTTAAGATGGTTGCTCCGTTCGCCCCGTTTTTTGCCGAAGAATTATATCAAGAGTTGGCAGGTCCGGAAGAATCGGTCCATTTGGAGGGCTTCCCAAGACCCGACGGAAAACTGATTGATAAAAAATTAGAGGGGAAAATGAGCCGGGTTCGGGAAATTATCGCCCGGGCGCTGGCTTTGCGGGCCGAAGCCGGGCTCAAAGTCCGTCAGCCGCTTGCTGGATTGGAAATTAAAAATAAATTAGACCAAGAATTATTGGAGTTAATCAAAGAGGAAGTAAACGTTAAAAAAATCACTCTCGGCAAAAAAATTAAACTGGACACCAGAATTACAAAAGAACTTAAAAAAGAAGGAATGGACCGGGAAGTAAGCCGCCGCATTCAGCAGCTGCGGAAAAAAGCCGGATTGAAACCCGGAGACCGGATTATAATTGAGTCGACTTTTGAGCCGGCCGACTTGGCAGGATTGAAAAAACAAACCGGCTCCAAAGAATTTAAAGTTAAGAAAAAAACGACAGGAGAAGAAATTGAAATAAACGGAGAAAAACATTTCATTAAAATCAGAAAAATATAAAA
>CAYNAT010000013.1:0-15727 GCA_964395685.1 uncultured Candidatus Saccharibacteria bacterium
CCCGCTTTTAATGGGACCTGTCCCGCTTTTAGCGGGATAAATCTTCAAAAGCATTGCCTGACGCAAATAAAGGAGCAGGGCCTTGGCAAATTCCTGGGGGTCGCGTCCCCTTTCAAAATTCTGGTTAAGAAACTTGACTGCCGGCCCGGCTTCTTTTCTGGAAAGACAATCAACAAATTCTGCCAGCAAGACCGTGTCAGCCAAGCCCAACAAATCCTTAATGTCTTCGGTTTTTATCGTTCCCTCTTTCGCCAAAGTTCCGCTAAAAGTAAGGGTCTGGTCAAGTAAGCTTTCCGCGTCTCTGATTGAGCCGCCGGAATTCAGGGCAATCAGTTCCAAAGCCGGTTTTTCAATTTTGGCCCTTTCTTTCTGGCTGACGATTTCCAAACGCTTGACGATTTCAGCCAAAGTCAATTTCCGAAAATCAAATCTCTGACAGCGGGAGATAATGGTCGGCAGCATTTTCTGAATTTCCGTGGTCGCCAGAACAAAAATGGCGTGGGAGGGCGGCTCCTCAAGAGTTTTCAGAAGAGCGTTTACCGCTTCTTTGGTCAATTGGTGACATTCATCTATCACAAAGACCTTGTATTTTTCTTTGACCGGAGAAAATTTGATTTCTTCTCTTAATTCCCGGATTTCGTCAATCCCCCGGTGGGAAGCGGCGTCAATTTCAATCAGGTCAAGAGCCCGGCCTTCTTTTATTTCCAGACAGGAAGAACATTTTCCGCAGGGTTCAAACTGGCCCTCTTTGCGCTCCCGGCAGTTGGCCGCCTTTGCCAGAATCCGGGCAATGGTGGTTTTGCCGGAACCCCGGGGCCCGGAGAACAAGTAAGCGTGAGAAAGCATTCCCGCGGAAATGGCGTTGCTCAATGTTTGAACCACATGCTCCTGTCCGATAATTTCGGCAAAGGTCTGGGGTCGGTATTTTCGGTATAAAACAAGATTTGACATACTACTTTTTGAAGACAATAAATTTGTAACCGAGAAAATTCCAGATAACCGTGGTAAAAGCGGCCACTATCGCTCCGAAATTTGCCCAAAGTTCCAAAGAAAAGCCGAATTTCGGCCCCACTGAATTTACCAGTAAAGAAGCGGTTGAAACATTGATTAGCAAACCGCCGAGGGTTACCAGAAAAAATTGGGAAAATTCCTTAGCCAAACCAATCATTTCTTTTTTCTCAAAAACCCAAAGTTTGTCGCCGAAATATTTGGCGCAGGTGGCAAAAATGAAAGAAATCCCTTTGAAAAGCGAAAAAGAAAAACCGACCGCTGTTCCGGAAATCAAAATTAAAACGTTCAAAATTGCCAGATCAACCAAAGTGGTCAAAGTTCCCATCAGCAAGAATTTCGCTGCCTGAAAAACAAAGAGAAATTTTTTGCCAAGCAGAAAAGCCAGCCAGAGACAGAAAACGCTCAAGAGCGGAAAAACAACCGGTAAAAACCAAATAATTCTTGGAGCCAAGCTCCTAAATAATAAAACGAAATACCAGCTGGTCAACTCCCCTATCAAAGCCGCAACAACCGCATCTCTCTTTTTCATTTGGCGATTTTTAACGAGTTTATTTTTATCAATTCAACTTTTTTCTTGTTCCTCTTTTTGATTTCCAGACAATCCTGTTTTAAGGTTTTCTCGCTTACGACGATTCTTAAGGGTATGCCGATTAAATCGGATTCGGCGAATTTTTCGCCGATGGATTTATCCGCTCTGTCGTCGTATAATACCTCTATTTTTTTGTTTTGTAAATCCCGATAAATATTCTCGGCCGCTTTTTTCACTTTTTGGCTTTTTTCAATTGGAATTAAATGAATTTGAAAGGGCGCGACCTCTTTGGGCCAGATAATTCCTTTTTGGTCGCGATTGATTTCAACGATCGCTGCCATTAAACGGCCCAAGCCAATGCCGTAGCAACCCATTATCACAAATTGATTTTGACCTTTTTTATCCTGGAAATTAAGACCGAGCGCCCGGGAATACTTTGTTCCCAACTGAAAAGTATGACCCAGTTCAATGGATTTTTTTTTATCCAGTTTTCCTTGACAATCGGGGCAAATTTTTTTATCAGCGCCGAGCTCGGCGTTTATTGCCCAGCCGCATTTTTGACAAAAGAATATTCTATCCTCCCCTACTTCCGACAAAACCTGAAACTCGTAGGTTTTCTCCTTGGTAAAAACGCCGCCCGAAGCCCGGCTTTTAATCGCTTTTAAGCCGCATCTCTGAAAAATTTTATTGTAAGTTAGAAGAATTTTGTTAAAAAATTCGTCAAGGTCTTTTTGACCAGTATGAAAACTGTAAAGGTCTTTCATTATAAATTCCCGGGTCCGCAATAAGCCGCCGGAAAAACGGAGTTCGTTCCGGAATTTGTTTTGAATCTGAAAAAGATAAAACGGCAAATCCTTGTAGGAAAATATCCCGCTTTTCGCTAAATCGGTAATTGCTTCTTCATGGGTCGGGCCTAAGGCGAATTCTTTTTTGTGCCGGTCTTTAACCCGGAAAAGCGGCGGATCCATATTTTCCCATCTTTTAGTTTTCTGCCAGAGTTCTTTGGGCTGAAGAGTAGGCAAAAAAACCTCCTGTCCGCCGACTGCTTCCATTTCTTCCCGAATAATATTTTCTATATTTTTTAAAACTCTGTATCCCAAAGGCGGAAAACTATAAATTCCGGAAGCAAGTTGAGAAATAAAACCGGCCCGCAGTAATAATTTGTGGGAAGCGATTTTCGCCTCCTTGGGCGCTTCTTTCAAAGTTTTGGCGAAAAGTTTTGATTGTTTCATTTTTTTTATTTTTTATTTTTTTGCGAATTCAAGGCAAATAATAAAAAGTAGTCCTGAAGCGATTTCAAGGAAATTTTATAAATATTTTCTTTCAGAACCAAATCGCAGAGAATTTCTCTGAGCCGACAAATTTCCAAAAGTCGTTTTTTCCATCTCTTGTCGGCGATAGTCAAATCAATCAGTTCCAAAGCCCGCCAAAGCGCTTCTTTTTCGTTTTTCTCATCCCCTATTTTCCGGCAATTTATCAGCCGGAACACTTCGCTTCCGATGTGGCCCATTTGCTCGGCAAGGGCGAACTTTCTCCATCTGCCGAAAGCCAAACTTTTGTGAATAAGAGCCATAATTTATCAATCTGTTATCAATTTGTCAATTATTTTTTTTATTTTCGCTTTAATTTCCGGGTCCTCAATTTCCATTGACCTGTTTCCGAAAGAAGGACGGATGTTAATCAAAGATGAAAACTCAATCCGTTTGTCTCCCGGTCTGTCAAAATAAATATTTATTCCCCAAAGATTTTTCTGCCGGGAGCCTTTTTCTATCAACAAAGAGTTGGCGTCGGCATGAAACTCTCCGCCCAAAGCGATTATTTCTTTTTCAATATCAACCACCGCCTTAACCAATGTTTCAAGCCCATGTTTGGCGATTTCCTCCAGTTCCTCCTTGCTAATTTTTTCCTTGATTATTTTTATGGTCATAATAATCTGGCTATATCTTTTATGGTCACCCAGACCATTAAGGCGAGCAAAAGAAAAAAGAAGGCGCCGGTTATCCGTTGGACCAGTTTTTGATTGAGCGGTTTGCCCCGGAATTTTTCTATAATCAAAAACATCAGCCAGCCGCCGTCTGTTACCGGTATCGGCAGAATGTTAAACAAGGCAATGTAAAGGGAAACAATGGCCACGAACTGCAAAAAATAATTCACTCCCAACTGGCTTACCTGGTTAAAAAGGTCAAAAATGCCGACCGGGCCCCTTAATTCGGCTCCGGTTGGCTGACCCTGAAACAATCTGGATAAAGCCAATCCCCAACCTTTGATGATGGCCACGGTCAAGCTGGCCGTTGCTTCAATTCCTTTGACCGGAGCCAGATACCAGGGCCAGGACTTCAGGGCCGTTCGGGCCAGGGCAATGCCCAGCCGGCCTTCGCCGCTCGGCGGCGAAGGCCGGGGAATTATGGAAATTTCAAAAACTTCCTTGCCCCGGCCGATTGTTAGGGTTATTTCCCGACCTTTATTCTCTTCGGCAAAATCCTGAACTTCCTTAACTTTGTCAAAATCTTTTATAACGTCCCCGGTTCTCAAACCGGCCGCTTCGGCCGGCGAACCCGGAGCAACGGCTAAAATCTGAACCCGGGGATTAACCAAGCCCTGATTTTCGTCGTCCTCCACCGCGCTCGGCGCGCCGGTCGCCATTACTATAGTCAACAAAATAAAAGAAACCAGCCAAAAACTCACTACTCCCCCGACTATAATAAGGGCTTTCTGCCAGAATTTCTTATTGGAAAAACTGCGGGGACCCTGACCAATTGTTTCCTGGCCGTAAATCCGGACAAAAGCGCCGAAAGGCAATAAATTTAAAGAATAGAGGGTCTCGCCGAATTTCTTGCCGAAAAGCCGGGGCGGATAGCCGATGCCGAACTCTTCAACCTTGACCCCGAATTTCTTAGCCAAAAGAAAATGGCCCAGCTCGTGGATAATTATCAAGGCGATTAAGGAAAAAAAAGCGATTATAATGGTAAGAAACATAAAGAAAAATTATTCTAATTGTTCTAATCAATGGCTAATATCTGAATGTCTAATTAGACATTGAGATTTGATTGGAATAATCAGGAATTCAAACTCTCTGTATATCTGCTCCCAATCCCCGTAATCGTTCTTCAATTCTTTCGTACCCCCTATCTATCTGATAGATATTGTTCAGCACTGTTTTTCCCTCGGCAACCAGACCGGCAATGAGCAAAGCGGCGCCGGCCCGCAAATCCGAACTGGGAATTTCAACTCCCTGGAGCCGGCTCGGCCCGTAAACGATTGCCCGGTGGGGGTCGCAAAAAATAATGTCTGCGCCCATTTTGTTTAATTCTTCCAGGTATTTCAAGCGCCCTTCAAACAAAGGGTCGTGAATCAGGGTCGGTCCCTCGGTTTGGGTGGCTAAAACGCCCAGTTCCGGCTGTAAATCGGAGTGAATGCCGGGATAAGGCAAACTCTGAATTTTATCCATTTTAAGACCCGGAGAGGGTAAAACCCTAATTGTCCTGGGCCCTAAAATTTGGAGCTTAGCTCCAAAGTCTTTAAGTCGCTTTAAAAATAGGTCCAAAAACTTTAATTGAGCGTTTTTAATCACTGCCTCACTCCTGGTTGCCAAAGCGGCAACAATAAAAGTGCCGGTTTCTATGGGATCGGAAATCAGAGAATGCTCAAAACCTCTAAGGAGATTAGCTCCGACAATCTCTATTTCATGAACCCCTGATATTTTGAGCTTAGCTCCCATTTTTTTAAGAACTTTGATTAATTCCTGAACCGGATAATCCAGGTCAGCGATTTTCAGGATTGTTTTTTTTGAAGAGAGGGCGGAAAAAAGCAAAATGTTTTCCGTGGCTGTCACGCTCAATTCCCGGAGAACGATTTCTTCTCTTTTCTCTTTTTTCCTCCTTCGCTCCTCGTTTACGCTCGGAGCTTCGGAGGACAAAGCAAAATAATAAAAATTATTTTTTTTGGCAATTTTAATCCCGGCTTGAGAAAAAGCGTCCAAGTGAGTATCAATCGGTCTGGCGCCGATAAGACAGCCGCCCGGCGCCGGCATTTTTATTTTGTTAAACCGGGCCAGCAAAGGACCTAAAAGTAAAATAGAACCCCGGAAACAACCCACCAAATTATGGGGAATTTTCAAAGGATTGATTTCGGCGCAGTTTATCTTGATTTTTCTTTTTCCCAGCCGGGAAATTTTGGCGCCCATCGCCTCCAGAATTTTGAGAAACTTAAAAACGTCTTCAATAAGCGGAAGATTGTCAATAACACAGGGCTTTTTGGTCAGAAGAGCGGCCGCCAAAATGGGAAAAGCCGCGTTCTTGGCGCCCCTGATTTCCACCTCGCCTCTTAATGGCTTGCCGCCGTAAATCACAAACCTCTCCGGCATATATTATATCTTAACCAAAACTTTCCTTCTTGACAAGCGGTTTGTGTTAAACCCGGTTTAACACAGCGAAAAAAAATC
Source organism: uncultured Candidatus Saccharibacteria bacterium (assembly GCA_964395685.1). Classification (GTDB taxonomy): domain Bacteria; phylum Patescibacteriota; class Minisyncoccia; order Minisyncoccales; family GWA2-38-27; genus CAYNAT01. The sequence continues at coordinate 5,982 of CAYNAT010000013.1, forward strand.
CCCATAGAAAGCTCTGTGGGGATTTTAGTACGGGGATTTTAGGACAAGTGGAATTATTTATCCCAAAACGAAAAGAAGTCGTGAAGTTCTGCTTCGGGAAGATTGCCGTTTCTTAATTCGGCTATCAGGAAATCTTTTGTCGCCAGTAATTTTTTTCTCGGATTAATTAACCGGCTCTGGCTAAATGCGCGGTTCTCTACCATTTTAATCAATGCCTCTGTTTCCTTTTCATCTCCTTTTTTAATTTTCTCCATGCTTGTAATATAGGACCTCTGTTGTAAAAAAACTCTTACAGACACTGCCCCTTTCACTTCGTTGTTTTCGTCGTTATACACAGCGAAAAAACAATCATCTATCATATATTTTTCTGTTTCCCTTTTTGGCTGCCAAATTAATTCCGCTGAAATATCCGTATTCCAAAAGACAAATTCGGATAATCTAATCTCTTGCGGCGTATCAAATGGCTGAAATCTATCAGTATTTCTAATTAAGCGCATACTCGCATGGTACACTTGTTCAAAAACAATAAAGTAATGAATAATATGCCAAAACGGAAATATGTATTTTTCAGAGATGAAATAAGGATCTATTTGTCTTAATCTTCTTTTACTAATGAGACGCGCCCTGAAAACTGGTTTTTCTTTAAACCTAAACACCTTGCCTATTACCGGTCTGCCTGAATGAGTGTGGTATTCTGTTTCGGGAATAAATTTTTGGTCAAATAATCCCCATTCTTGATGATATTCTTCTATCTCTTTTTCAGATAGTATGTCTTCTATTTTCATCTTTTTATCCTTTCAACAAAATCAGACTTCTCTGTCTATTTTCCACCTAATTGACAATGAACTTTTCTTAAATTCAGGTGTATAATAGCAAACTATTTAATCTTTGTCAAATTTTCTTGTGGACCCGGCGGGATTTGCACCCGCTACCCTGTGTGTCAAGAACAGGATTTTAACTGTATAAAACTACAGGCCCGAGCCCACGATATTATTATAACATAAAAACAGAAAAACCCTTTGTTAGGGTTTTTCTGTGACACACAGGATAGAACCTGTAATTTATACAAATTCTCCTGTTCTCTTATTTTAATTATAGCAAAGCAAAAGTAGCTGTCAAGTTTTTTGGCGGTGGCGGAGCCAGGCGACCAAAATCGGACCGGCTAAAAAGATTGAAGAATAGGTGCCGGCCGAAATACCCAGAATCAGGGCCAGGGCAAAATACTTCAGGGTCTGGCCGCCCCAGAAAAAAATTGCCAAAACCACAAACAAAGTGGTTAAAGAAGTGTTGATTTGCCGGCTCAAGGTTTGATTCAAGCTGACGTCAACTATCTCCTCAAAACTTTCGCCTCCTCTCAAAAGGTTTTCTCTGATCCGGTCAAAAACCACTACCGTGTTATTGATGGAATAACCCAAAACAGCCAGGAGAGCGGTGATAACCGGAATGGAAATTTCCACGTTATAAAACTTCCCCAGAACCGCCAAAACTCCCAAAGGGATCAGAAGGTCGTGAAAAAGGGCCAAAACGCTGGCAATGCCGTACTGCCAGGAATGCAGGGGCCGTTGGACTCTTCGGAAAGCCAAAGCAATATAGACAATCATTGACAACAAGGCAACAATTACAACAATTTTAGTTTTGCTTTTCAATTCCCGGCCGATGGTCGGGCCGATTGATTCAAATCTCGTTTCCTGACCGCCTTCCAGTTTTGTCAAAATCCGCTCATGGGTTTCTTCGGAAATGTCTTTCATTCTGATAAGGACTCCTTTTTCTCCGGTCGGCTGAACGTAAATTTCTCCCAAATCAAGCTCGGCCAATTTGTCCCTGATTTCCTGGTTGGAGGGTCTATTCTCTTGATATTCTATTTCCAGAATACTGCCGCCGCTGAAATCAATGCCCGGCTTCAATCCGAAAACAAACAAAGCGATGAGGCTTAAAACGATTAAAAAACCGGAAAATCCAAAATATATTTTACGGTATTTAGTAAATTTCATACCCAAAGCCAGCGCCAATTTTCCAATTTTGTGCCGACGAATAATTTCAAAAAAATTCTGGTAATGACCATTGCCGAAAACATACTCAAAACAATCCCCAAAGACAAAGTAAGGGCAAAGCCCTTAATAAAACTTGTTCCCAAACCGAAAAGAATCAGGGCAACGATTAAAGTGGTAAAATTCCCGTCCCTTACCGAAGGCCAGCTTCTCCGAAAACCTTCGTTCAGAGAAACAAGAAAACTTTTGCCCTGTTTTAATTCTTCTCTTACTCGGGAAAAAATCAGGACATTGGCGTCAACAGCCATTCCGATTGACAAAATAAATCCGCCGATACCGGCTAAGGTCAGGGTAATCGGGATTAGCTTGAACAAGCTCAAGACCAAAACAACGTAAATTCCCAAAGAAAAAGAAGCCAAAAGCCCGGCCAAGCGGTAAAAAATTATTAAAAAGGCGATAACCAGCAAAAAACCGAGCAAGCCGGCTTTCAAACTTTGGCTTAAAGAAACCGCTCCCAGAGTGGGACCGACCGATTGCTGGGAAATCAGTTTTATCGGCACGGGCAGGGCGCCGGCGTTAAGATTTTTAACCAAGTCTCTGGCTTCTTCCAAAGAAAAGTTTCCGGTTATCTGGGCTTTGCCGCCGCTGATTTTTTCCTGGACCACCGGCGTGGAAATGGGAATGCCGTCAATAAAAATCGCCAGAATTTTTCCCACGTTTTTCTCGGTCAGCTCGCCGAAAATTTTCGCGCCTTCGTCGTTAAATTCCAAAGAAATCAAAGGCGCTCCGGTCTGGGAGTCAAAATTCAAGCTGGCTTTTTTGAGATATTTTCCGGTTAAATCCGTTGATTCAAAATAAACTTCCTGGGTTTGTTCGTCTGTCTTTTGCTCCCGAAATTCCAAAAACGGGGTCTGGCCGATCATTTTTATCGCTTCCGCGGGATTTTTGACGCCGGCCAGCTCAACAATCAAACGGTATTCTCCCCCGGTTTCCTGGGTTTGGACAATTGGCTCGGCCACTCCGAAAAGATTAACCCTTCTTTCAATAATGTCCCGCAATCCCTGCATGGCTGAAGCATAATCCCCCTTTTCAACTCCGGATAAATCGGCCTGATACAAAAGATGGGTTCCGCCCTGTAAATCCAGGCCGAGCCGAAAAGGAACCTGCCAAAAATAAGGAATGTTCAGGCCGAATCTGACGTTCAAAAAATCAGCGGCCCGATTAAAATATTTCGGCTCGCTCAAATTGGCGCTGAAAAAAGCCAAAATTAAAACAGCGATAAAAAATAACCAAATTCGTTTTTTCATAAAAATTCGGTTTTACCAGGCGAAGTGGGCGAAAGCCCGGTTTGCCTCGGCCATTCGGTGAGTATCGTTTTTTTTCTTGATTGCCCAGCCGGTATTATTGAGAGCGTCAATCAGTTCCGCGGCTAATTTTTCTTTCATCGGCTTGCCTTTTTTTAATTTGGCGCCGCTAATAATCCAGCGCATAGCCAAAGTGATTTTCCGCTCCCCTCTTACTTCAACCGGCACCTGATATGTCGCTCCGCCCACTCTTTTCGGTTTGACTTCCAATAAGGGAGAAACATTTTTCAGGGCCGCTTCAAAAACCTCCAGCGGCTCTTTTTTGGTCTTTTCTTTGATAATTTCAAAAGCCCCGTAAACGATTTTTCTGGCAATGGTTTTTTTGCCTTGCCGCATTATCTGATTGATAAATTTGGCAACCGTAAGATTATTGTAAACCGGGTCCGGTGATATTAAATGTTTTTTTATCTTTTTTCTCATTATTTCTTTCCCTTTTTAGCGCCGTATTTGCTCCGGCCTTGCTTTCTGTCTTCAACCCCGGCCGTATCCAAAATTCCTCTTACCACATGGTATCTCACGCCGGGTAAATCTTTGACCCGGCCGCCCCGAAGCAGAACAACCGAGTGCTCCTGCAAGGTATGGCCTTCTCCGGGAATGTAAGCGGTTACTTCCATTCCGTTGGTCAGGCGAACCCGGGCCACTTTTCTTAAAGCGGAATTGGGTTTCTTGGGGGTAACGGTAAAAACTTTTAAGCAAACTCCTCTCTTGTAGGGCGAAAAATACTCTACGGGTCTATTTTTTTTAATATTAAAACCGAACGTCAAAGCCGGCGTTTTGTCTTTGGAAACCCGTTTCTTCCGGCCCTTTTTTATCAACTGATGAATAGTCGGCATAAGATAATTGTTAAATTAGCAGATAATCTTCAGATTGTCAAACTTTGGCCGCTGAATAAAGAGTAAAGAAAAATCGCTCCCTGAAAAATCCATTGCAAGCCGAAGAAAATAAAGAAAATTAAAATAAAAAAACCGAACTGCTCCAAAAACACTTTAACTTTTTGAGCCCTGTCTGACAAAAAACTGAAAAGAATATGGGAGCCGTCCAGCGGCGGAATAGGCAGTAAATTAAATATGGCCCAGGCAAAGTTATAAACCGCAATAATACTGAAAAGAATAAAAAAGATTTCAGGTAAAATTAGAAATCTGATTACTAAACCGAAAATCAGGGCGATGAGAAAATTGGTCAAGGGCCCGGCTAAGGAAACTTTTAAGGTCCCCCATTTTTGGTCGCGGAAATTATAGGGATTTATCGGCACTGGTTTGGCCCAGCCGAAAACCGGACCTTGGCCAAAAGTAACCAGAAGCAAAAGCAGGGGCAGAATAATCGAACCGAAGGGGTCAAGGTGTTTTAAGGGATTAAGGGTAAGGCGGCCGGCGTATTTGGCTGTCGGGTCGCCCAAATAATAAGCAACCGAGCCGTGGGCAATCTCGTGAATCATCACCGAGAAAAGCAGAACGATTAAAGTAAAAATCGTAAGCATATTTTTAATATACCATATATTGAAAAAAAATTGAAATTCTGATAAAATAATAAAAGAAGAATTAAACTGAAGGAGCTAAGCTCCTTTAAAATGTTATGGCAAAACAATGCGCTATTTGCGCCAAGAAATCAACTCTGGTTTGGAAACTGAAAAAACTGCGGGGGAAATATAATCCAACCGCTAAAAAAAGAAAATATCCCAATTTGCAATGGGTGCGTTTGCCTGTAAGCAAAGCGGGCCTGCCGGCCGGCCGGCGGGTTTTGGCTTGCGCCAAATGCATCAAGGCCCTGGGAAAAAGAAAATAATCGGACTGCGGGGAATGGTCCAACGGCAGGATTCACGCATGGGGTGCGTGCGGTGGGAGTTCGATTCTCCCTTCCCCGACTTTTTTATCCCGCTTTTAGCGGGATTTATTCAAAAAAAACGGCCCTGCATCTAACAGATCCTTAGGAAAATATTCCAGATTGGGCTCCTCACGTTCCGACCGCAGTCGGAACAAATTTGGATCCCTATAAAAAAATTATAGTCCAGAATCTGACTAGAATTACAGGGCCCCGTTAGAAATTATCTTTATTAAAATTATTATAACTTCCAACGGGCCCCTCTCCATTTTTTTTACAATGGATATTTCTAACGGGGCAGGCCGCTTTTATTTTAGCATTTTTAAAACCCCTCTGTCAAATTTATTAAATCTTGCTTAAATTGTTCTAAATTCACTAATTCTCCATAGTAATCCAGGGGAACTTGAACGGAATAATCTTCAAATTTTTGCCAGGCCTTTTTTTCCTGGCCGGCCAAGAGATAATTGGCCGTGATGCAAACCAACAAAGGAGAATAATTTTCAAATTCTTTTGTCTTTTGTTCCGCCAATTTCTCTTCCAAATCATTTTCGCAGCCAAGGGCTTGCTCAAGATAATCCTCCTGAAAATCGGTATTGCTGATTGTCAGCTGGTCGCCTTCCACTTTTAGATATTGAGGGAAGAAATAAGAATTAACATAGGGAGTGTAAAAATAAGCGAACCGGTCGTCAAATATTTTCAGATAAAGATTTTTGCCTTTGACGAGCAAACTTTCTTCCAAAATATGAGTTTCCCCCAAATCCAAACTCCCCATAAATTTTAATTCATCGTCTTCGGTTAAGTAAAAAATATAGTCCCTAAAACAGCAGTGGGCGCCGCCGGAATAATCGCTAAGAATAACGTATTTATTCCCCTGATATTCAAAAGCCAAAATGTCTAAAACCATATATAAAGGAGCGCTGGCGTAAATTTTTTCTCCCCTGTTGTAAACCTCAAAATAGCCGAACTGGTAATTTTCCAAATCCGGCGGATAAACAACGAATTCAGCCGTGCCGATTTCATAGCTGTATTCTTCTCCAAAAGGAATCTCTTTTGCCTCTAAAATTGAGAAATCCGCGGAATCCGATACCTCCCCTGTTTCTTCCCGTCCTTTAATTTTTGCCCGCTCGGTCTGGTAAAAAAAGAAATAAAAAATCAGCCCCGCCGCCGCAAGAATAACCACAAAAACCCCCACCGCCAGACTTATTAAAATTAATACTTTCTTGTTCATTACTTCATTCTACCCCTTCGCTTCGCTCAGGGCAAGCAAAAAACCGGCTCTTTTTGGAGCTTTTTTGTTTATTTTGTTATAATAATCTAATGGATTTAGTTAAGAAAAGCGTTAAGGTTATTAAAGATCTTCAGCTTGAGAACGGAGGTCTTTTAGCTACTCCTAAAAAAGGGACTTATCCTTATGTCTATCCCAGAGACGCTGTTATAATGACCAAAGCTCTAAACAGAGTTGGTCTAACAAAGAATTCAGAAAGATTCTATTATTTTATGAATAAAATCGCTAATGTAGAGAACTACAAGGAGATTTTTCACAGATATAACATTAATGGCTGGCCTTGCGTTACCAGTAAAGACCAGAATGACAATGAAGGCTTGATTATTCACGGCATATATGACACTTATCTTTATAATAAAAAGCGCGTCTTCCTGGAGGACACCTGGATGTTGGTAAAACAAATTGTGGGTTTAATCAAAAGTTATTCCAGATCAGGCCTAGTAAGAACCAGAAGAAGCATTCATGAGTTTTATAGGCTGGAGAATGGTTATGATATTTGGGTTAATTGTGCTGACTGCCGGGCTCTTTACGACGCAGCTGAAATAGCCAGGATAATGAACAGAGATAAAGAAGCCCAGGAATGGAGGGACCGGGCAGAGAAACTGGAGAAGAATATAAAAAAGAGATTCTTTGACAAAAAGCTAAAGGTATATATGAAAAACCTAAAATTTAGAGGAGTACCCGACACTTCTCAGGTGGCCCCCTTTTATTTCCAGATTGAGAATTCTAGGGCTTTATTAAGAACTACCTTAAAATATCTTAAAAAACACCTCTGGCATAATGAAATAGGAGGTTTTAGAAGATTCAGGAAGTTTGAGATTGTTGAAGATTGGCATTGGTATACCGGTGGGTCGGGTTCTTGGTGCGCTATAACTGGTTTTATGGGACGGCTGTATAAAAAATTAGGAGATAAAAAATCCTATAATCAATGTTTGAATTGGTTGGATGAAGCCGCTTTCCGGACAAACGGATTGCTGCCTGAACATGTTGCCACCAGACATGAGTATGAGGACTGGAAAGCCAATGAGATAGAGTTTAATCAAAGAGTGATAAACGGAGCAAAAGAAGCAGAGAAATTAGCCGAGAAGTTTAAGAAGAACGGCCTAATCTACTGGGCCACTCCGCTTGGCTGGAGCCACGCTGAGTATATTTTAATGCGCAAAGAGTAGGGCTGCTCCAATAGCGCCGGCAGCTTCACCTAATTTAGAAACCCTTATTTGGGTTTTTATTTGTTTTTTTGTTTCTTTCAAAAACTTTTCCCAGGATCTGGATATCCCCCCGCCCAAGACAATAATGTCTGGATCAAGGGATTTTAGAGTTTTATTAAGGCCAAGGCCCAGATATTGGCCGAGTTCTTTAAACGTTTTTTTAGAAACGCCTTTTCTCTCTAAGTACTTGGCTGAAGCATAACACTCCAAACATCCTTTTCTTCCACAACCACACTTGTAGCCATCGGGCTTGATTATTATATGGCCTAATTCTAAATTGCCGCGTATTTTCTTGTTTACCAATAAACCCGAACCTAAGCCGCTGCCTAAGGTTATGCCCAGGACAGATTTTTTATTCTTTCCCGCCCCTAAAAACGCTTCTGCCAGAGTAAAACAATTAGCGTCGTTCTCTATCTTAATATTGATTCCCAGTTCCTTGGCTAGATTAAAATTATTCAGGTAGTTTAAATTGGGACATTTGATTATCTTTTTACCCCTCACAACTCCTGGGATTCCTATACCTATTTCAGCTTTGGGAAACTTTTTTAGATTGTTTTTTAAAACCTTTACCAAAAGACTCCTGCTTTTAGGAGTAGGAACTTTTAGTTTTTTGACTAATTTATTGTTTTTAAGCAAAACAAAAATAATCTTGCTTGCTCCTATATCTATACCAATAGTTTGCTTCATTGCTTTATTTTAGAATCTTTAGTTTTTCCGTTCAAGCCCATCTACCAAAAAACCGCCCGACGCAATAGCGCATAGGGCGGTTTTTGTTGGCTTGCGCTGAATTTATCTAATTACCGGCATCTTCGGTCCAGAACCAAAACTCTAATATCGATTTCTTCCGTCTCCTCTAAACCCTCTTCGATCTTCGCGACCAAACCCACCGCTCCGAGAGGGACGAGACTCTAAGGGTTTAGCTTCGTTTACAGTAACGCTTCTTCCGTCAATCTCTTTACCGTTCAGCGTTTCAATCGCTTTTTGAGCTTCTTCTTCGGAAGACATCTCAACAAAACCAAAACCCTTTGAACGACCGGACATTTTATCGGTAATCACATTTACTGACTCAACAGTTCCGGCCTTAGAGAAGACCTCTTTTAGAGTTGTTTCGGTAGTTTCGTAAGACAATCCACCGACAAATAATTTTTTTTCCATATTTGCTCTTTTTTGTTCCTTAATAATTTATTAATGAGTAAGCCGACCGACTATTTTTTCTCCTTCAAGGCTCACATAATTAATAAAATATGTAAGGAAAGAAAATTTAATAGAAACTTACTTCTATATAATAATCTATTGTTATAAAAAAGTCAAGATTGAATAGATCTATTTATTTCTGTGTATTTTTAAAAATCTGCGATGTCTCGCCTTATTTCTGTTTTTATTCGGGTTGTGCGGGTTTTTCATATTTCTTTCTTGTTGATATTTTCTTTATTTTCAGCTGTCAAAGAAATAAGCCACGAAATAAATGGCCTCCGAAGCTTATCTAAAGACCAATCGTTATCTTTAAAAAGCGAAGCTTTCTCTATTTTAAAACGTGAAAGCAAAGATTCTGTAGCCTGCAGGTTTAAAGGAGATAATTTATTATGTTCTGATAAAAATTGTTGTTTTTTAGTCATTTTTAAATAAAAAGCAACCTTTAACCGTATGAGTCGCAAATAGCATTATTTATTATCCATCAAGGATAACGAATATACCTATTTGTAATCCGGCTCTCAACTGATTCTATTTTACATTAATTATTCTAAAAAATCAAGTTTTTGTTAAAAACCATGCGAGGGGCGCGGACCTTATCGGTTGCCCCAACAGGATAGGTTTCTCGGTCGGAATGCTCAGAGCCGTGCGTGAACTTAGAACCGTAATCATGAACGGCTGGCACTCCTATGATAAATAAAAGGTACCTGACCCCTTTTATCTTTCATACCAAAGTTCTTTAAAAACTAACAAAAGCGTTTTGAAGAAAATAACCATTTCTTCCCAGCCAAAATGTATGATTCCTCCTTCCATTATTTTATCCTATCAAAAAGCCGTCTCTTTGGCGAGAAACGGCTTAAAGTTTGGAAAACCGAAAAGGCGAGGTCGTTGG
>CAYNAT010000014.1:0-14874 GCA_964395685.1 uncultured Candidatus Saccharibacteria bacterium
GACCGCCAATTCTTTATGAATAATTTTCCTCATCGGTTTTTTACAATTTTTATTTCTTCCCTTCTTTGTGCACCGTGTGCTTCCGACACCATTTGCAGAATTTTTTCAACTCTAATTTTCCCTCCATTAATTTGGGCTTATTGGTAAAATAATTTATCCTTTTGCATTCCTTACACTGAAGTTTAATAAATGGTTTCTTTTTCTTTGCCATATTTTTGAGCCAAGACCGGGATTTGAACCCGGGACCTTTCCCTTACCATGGGAGTGCTCTGCCAGCTGAGCTATCTTGGCGCTGGTGGGCGCGGCAGCCTGCCTGCCGGCAGGCAGGGACTTGCAGAGTTGCCCGAAGGCATTGCCTCGCCCCGCTTACAGCGGGGCTCGCAATTCAGGAACATGGTGCTTCGCCACACCGCTCTAAAACAGATTTCTGAATGCCAAAAGGCATTCCGAAATCTATGTGGGCGCGGCAGGACTTGCACCTGCGAAGCCCGAAGGCGCCACTTTTACAGAGTGGTGTGTTAGCTGCTCCACCACACGCCCAAATTAAACCAATATAAATACTCTATCATAAAATATTTATTTTTTCCACCTTTGTCCCGCGAAGCGGGACTTCGGCGGACAGGCAATAACTTTTTTGCGTTTCTCCCGCCACTCTTCAATTTTTTGGTGATTGCCGGAGAGTAAAACCTTCGGCACCCGCCATTTATTAAAAATTTCCGGTCTGGTATATTGAGGATATTCAATAAAGCCCTTTTCTTTGCTGATTCGTTCTTTTAATAATTGAGTTTTGCCCAGAACGCCGGGAATCAACCTCGCTACCGCTTCCATAACTACCATTGCCGGCAGTTCCCCGCCCATTAAAACGTAATCGCCGATTGATAATTCTATGTCAGCGATTTTTTTTGCCACCCTTTCGTCCACGCCCTCGTAGCGGCCGCAAATCATTATAATTTTATCCAACTTACTAAACTGATAAGCTATTTTTTGATTGAATTTCTTACCTCGGGGCGTAAACAAAACGACTTTTGAGTTTATCCCCTTAAAGGAACTTAGTTCCTTTAAGGCCTGATATATCGGCTCTACCTTCATTACCATTCCCAAACCGCCGCCAAAGGGTTTGTCGTCAACTGTTTTGTGCCGATCCGAAGTCCACTCTCTCAAGTCATGAATTTTAATTTTTATTAGTTTCTTTTTCCGGGCCCGGCTAATCAAGCTTTCTCTTAAAAAAGAGTTAAAAATCTTTGGAAAAATTGTAATAATATCAAATTGCATAGATATAGTGCCGATCCAAAAGAAAACAGCGCCACTAATTCTATCATAGCACTGTTTTCCGAAAAAATCTACCGAAATGATTAGATTTTAAGGTCGTCCAATCCTTCGGCTGAATCTCTCTTTCCCCGAGTTCCGGCCGGCCTTCCGCCTTCCGGCTCTTCAATCTTCAGGTTGACTCTGGCCTGATTTTTCAGACCAACAATCCGAACCAAAGCTCTGATAGCCCGGGCCGTGGAACCGGCTTTGCCGATGATTTGACCCATATCTTCGGGGTTGACTTTCAAAGAGAGCAAAACGCCCATCTCGTCAACCTTTCTTTCCACTTTTACTTCTTCCGGGTGATCAACCAACGCTTTAATGATGTACTCAAGGAAATCTTGATCAGATGTTGCTTTCGCCATAAATCGTAAAGATATAATTCAATTAAACTAAACAGTAGTCCGACCTTTCTCTACTACTATTTTCAATTATACTCTTATTTAGGTTGATGTCAAGGGTTCTTTCGGCTTCTCTTTTTTTTCCTCTCCTTTAGTTTTTTTCTTTTTATGGAGAGGAATTTTTTCAGCGGTTAAGATTTTCTCTTGAACCAAAAAATTATGGATGCTGGCAGAAGGTTTTGCTCCGACCGAAAGCCAGTATTTCAGCCGCTCCGCTTTTAGTTTTTTTTCTTTGGTCAGAGGATTCAAAAAACCGACCTGCTCCACAAAACGGCCGCCCCTCGGAGCTCTTCTTTTATCAGTCACCACGATTTTAAAAAACGGCTGATTCTTCTTTCCTCTTCTTAAAAAACGAATGGTTAACATAAATTTACCAATTTTTTACTTTAAGGGCTTTTCTGGCCGCTTTTTCCTCGGCTTCCTGCTTGGAAGAGCCCTGACCGCTGGCTATTAAATCCTTGGATAGAAAAACGCCGATAATAAAATTTTTGGAATGGTCGGGTCCGCTCTCTTTCAGAACTTTATAAGCGGGCGTAATTCCCAATTTTTCCTGGGCTTTTTCCTGGAAAAGCGACTTGGCGTCCTTGAAAAGTTTTTCTTTGATAATTAAGGGCAATTCTTTAAGCAGGTGTTTTTTGATAAATTTTTTACAGGCGCCGAGTCCCTGGTCAAGGTATAGGGAGCCGATAAATGCCTCAAAAGTGTTTGCCAGAATATAGTGCCTGGCCTTACCCTTTTCTTTTTCTTCGCCCTGGGAAAGCAGAAGAAAATCGTTAAAGCCGAGGTTTCGGGCGGTTTCGGCCAGGATTTTAGCGTTGACCAGGGCGGCCCGCCAACTGGTTAAATCGCCTTCCATTTTTTGAGGATATTTCAAAAACAGATATTCGGTCACCACCTGCTCCAGAACCGCGTCTCCCAAAAATTCCAATCTTTCGTTGTGAAAAAGTTTAAGTTTTGGATTTTCATTTAAATAAGAACGGTGGACAAAGGATTGAACGAGCAAATCTTTATTCTTGAATTTTAAATTTAGTTTTTTTTCAAACTTAGAAAAATCCTTCATTTCTCTGTTTTTTGTTCTTGGTTAATTTCTTTATAAACAGTGCCCAGGACGCCGTTGATGAACTTGCCCGAACTCTCGCCGCCAAAGGTTTTTGCCAGCTCAATCGCCTCGTTAATGGCTACTTTCGGCGGCACTTCCTCTTTTTTGGCGTAGAGAAGTTCAAACAAACCGATTCTTAAAACATTCCGGTCAATAATGGTTATCTGTTCAATCGGCCATTCCGGCGCCGCTTTCTCAATAATTTTGTCAATGTTTTCCAAGCGGCTCATCATCCCTTCGGCCAACTGCCAGACGAAACTTTTGTCTTCCAGGCCGGGTCCGAATTCTTTAAGATTTCTCTCAATTATTTCTTTGAGCCCTTTTTTTTCTTTACCGTAAAAATCCCATTCATACAAACTCTGCATTACTATTGAACGCGATAAATGTCGGCTGGCCATATTATTTCTTTGACAGCGCTTCCATAGTTAATGGCTGGGCTGTTTTTTCTTGTTTTTCCTGGGCGGCCATTTCTTTTTCTTTTTTCTTTTTTTCTTTTTTGGTCAATTTTCCCAAAACGTCAAGGACTTCCCGACCTTTGTAATGGCCGCAGCTCGGGCAAACAGTATGAGCCAAAACCGGCTTGCCGCATTTCGGGCAATCCGTTGTTTTGGGACTTTCAATAAAAATATGGGATCTTCTTTGACCCTGTCTTGATTTTGAACGATGCTGTTTCGGAACCGCCATATTGTAATATCGTATAATAAACTATAATAGCAAACCCCTAAATCTTTTTCAAGAGACCCGGAAACTTTGCCTATGTATGAAGCAGAAGCCGATTTTTTTTATTGTTTCCCGGTGAAATTTGGTAGGATAACCCTTATTTTTATCAAATCCGTAGCGAGGATATTTTTTATGGTATTTCAGCATCATTTTATCTCTCAAAACCTTGGCGATAATTGAAGCAGCGGCGCAGGAAAAAACTTTTTCATCAGCTTTGATAATTGATTTCCGGGAAATGTCCGAATTTATTTTAAAATTTCCGTCCAAAATCAGAAACTCCGCGCCTCTGCCAATTTTTTTCTCTAAATTCCTAACCGCTCTTTTCATTGCCATTTTGGTCGCCTCCAAAATATTAATCTTGTCAATGACTTTTTCCGAAACCCTGCCAGTCCCCCATTTAATTTGAGGATGCGTTGTTAAAATTTTATAAAAATACTCTCTTTGTCTCGCAGTTAATTTTTTAGAATCTTTGATTTTTAGATTTTGAGTTTTGCCCTGCCTGCCGGCAGGCAGGAATTTTGAATTTATCACCACTGCGACTGCCACAACCGGTCCGGCCAACGGTCCCCGACCCGCCTCGTCCAACCCAACAACTATCTTATATCCCTTTCTCCATAACCGCTTTTCCTCGCCAAAACTTGGATATCTCATTTTGTTTTCAATAAGTTAATTACTTCTTTCGGCACCCTACCCTCTAAAAGAATTACATCGTCTTTTCCGGAAAATTCCTTTATTTTGGCGATAATTTCTTTCGGGTCCTCAATAAGTAGAAGCGACAGAGACCCGGGTCTCTGTAATTTTACAGAGACCCGGGTCTCTGTTTTTTCCTCTGCTCCATTTTTTATTTCTTGGAAATAATCTTTAGTAGCAATAATTGCCAAGTCGCATATTTCGGCGATTTTCCTGCCTATTCTTCGGTGAATCCCGCTTCCAGCGGGACCCAGCTCAATCAAACAAGGCATTACTATAACCTTCTGACCGGAATAAATTTTTAAATATTCCAAATCAGCGATTACGCCGTCCGGATTGCTGGAATAAGAAGCGTCCAGAATAGTCGGGCCGTTTTTTTTCAAAAATTTTATTCCTCCTTGCTCCGGCTTTATTCTTCGGCAGGCCCGGGAAATTTCTTCCAGGCTCATCCCCAATTTCTGGACGCAGCAAACAGCCAATAAAATATTTTTAATATTATGTCCGCCCAATAAATTAACTCTGAAATCAACCTTATTGATTTTGAATAACAGATACTCCTTTTCAATTTTTAGCTCTTCCAAAAAAACGCTACGAGAACAGTTCTCGTAGAGAATCGGGATTCCGTCTTTGGACAAACCCCGCACGGTTACGGTGCGGGGTAAACTCTCAATCAGTTCATATTTCGCTTTTCGGATGTTTTCCGGGGAGCCGAAAGTTGACAGATGCTGCTCGTTAATGCCGGTTAAAATGCCGATTTTAGGTTGAAGCATTTGACAAACTTCTTTGATTTTTCCTCTCTGGTAAGCGCCGATTTCAGCGATAAAAATTTGATGTTCCGGTTTTAATTTGTCTAAAATTGTCCGGGCGATTCCGATTTCAGCATTGATATTTTTTTCCGTCTTCAGAACTCTGAATTTCTCAGATAAAATCGTTGCTAAAAATTCCTTGGTTGAACTCTTGCCGTAACTTCCGGTAATGCCGATGACGATTAAATCTTTAAACCGTTCTCTTTTTCTTCCGGCTTTTTTCAAAATTCTCTTTATAAAAATAGTTGCCGGGATTTGAAAAAGAAAAACCAAAAAAGAAACAATTACCGGCGCTAAAATAAGCGGTCCAACACCCGACGTTAGACCGGGCCAATAAAACAGAAGTAGAAACTCCAGCAAGAGGCCGGAAGCTAAAATAACCAGCGCTTTTAAGGTTAATTTCGGGTAGCGGATGCCGTAAAAACTAAAAAGAAATTTTCTGATTTTTTGGGTTTCAAAATGGGCCATGAACCGACCCCAATGGTATTCCTTCAATTGCCAAAGCCAAAGCCAGAAAAGGAGCAATTTGGAAAAAACGAGAAAACAAAAAATTAAGATGAGTGTTTTCATTGGTTTATGGTTTAACACCCGACGTTGTCGCGGCTTAACGTCGGGTGTTAAACCATACTATTTCCGTCAATTTTTCCGGCGCCTCTGAATGAGGATTGTGTTTAATGTCGGGAATAATTTCTAATCGGGAGTTTTTTATTTTGGAATTAATTTTATGGGCGTCGCTCAAAGGCGTGATATCGTCTTTTTCTCCCCAGATAATTATTGTTGGAACCTGAACTTGGGATAAAATAAATGAAAGGTCTTCGCTGATTATTTTTAAATAAGTATCTCTCATCACTCCCTCAATAGAAAGATAATCACTTTTTCCAACAATAAATCTATAAAAAGCTTTTCTAAAAAATACGCTAAAAGAAAAAACTTTAAAGATTTTAGAGATAATAAAAAGCAATTTCTTTTTGAAATTTCTGGTTCTGATACAAGACGCATCTATTAAAAATAACTTATTTATTTTCTCCGGGAATTTTATACTGTATTTCACTGCTATTTCGCCGCCAAAAGAATGACCTAAAAGATAAAATTTTTCCAAACTCAAAAATCTGACAAATTCCTCAACAAAATCGCAATAATCATTAAGCGTCCAGCCGCTCTTCGGCTGGTCGCTTTGGCCAAAACCGGGCAAGTCGGGAATAATCACTTTTAGTTCTTTCTCGGCCAGCAACTCGCCAACTCTTTGCCATTTTTCGCTCTTTGACCCCCAGCCATGCAAAACAAGGAAGGACTTCCCCTCCCCTGTTGTTTTATAGTTTATATTTAGTCCTTCTATTTGAACGTTCATTTTATAGTTTCGAAACCGAGGTATTTTTGCAAAACCTCCGGAATTTTGACACTCCCATCTTTTTGCTGGTAATTCTCAATAATGGCGATGATGGTTCGACCGATGGCAAAAGCGGTGCCGTTAAGGGTATGGACGAAATTCAATTTACCGTCTTTATCCCGATAGCGAATGTTCAACCGCCTTGCCTGAAAATCAGTACAGTTGGAAGCGGAATGGGTCTCCCGGTAATTATTCTGTCCCGGCAACCAACTTTCCAGGTCAACGGTAATCGCGGCGGGCCGGGCTAAATCGCCGCTACAAAGTTTTACTACCCTATAAGGAATTTTCAGCAATTTCATCAGTTTTTCCTGCCGTTCAGTTAAAAACTTAAATTCCCGGTCCGAATTTTCCGGCAGACAATAACTAAACATTTCTATCTTGTCAAACTGATGAACTCTCAAAATTCCTTTGGTGTCTTTGCCGTAACTTCCAGCTTCTTCCCGAAAGCAGGTGGAAAAAGCGAGATATCTTTTCGGCAAGTCCTTTTCCGAAAAAATCTCGGCCTGGTGCATAGGCCCGATTGATTGTTCGGCCGTGCCGACTAAAAACAATTTGTCTTTTTCAAAAAAATATCTTTCTTTTTTATCCGCTTCAGTATCAATATAGCCCATCGCCCGCATCGTTTCCGGTTTTATCAGCACCGGCGGAATAACCGGAATAAAACCTTCCTTGGTTAACTCGCTGAAAACCAAATTGATTAAAGCAAATTCCAAGAGCGCGGCTTCGTTTTTCAAATAGCCGAACCGGCTACCGGAAACTTTAGCCGCTCTTTTTATGTCAATCAAGTCGTGTTTTTCGGCAATTTCCAGATAATCTTTCGGCTTGAAACCCAGTCTGTTAAAACTCGGTTTTTCTCCCACCTCCCGCCAAACAACATTGTCTTTTTCGCTTTTACCAACCGGCACCTCGTCCAATGGAATATTGGGAATTTGATAAATTAACCCTTCTAAATCCTCTTCCTTTTTTTTCAGCTCTTTTTTCAGTTTATCGCCTTTTTTGTCAATTTTTTTCATCTCAACGATAATTTTTTTCCTGTTTTTCAGCCCGACGATTTCTTTGCTCGCCCTGTTCTTCCGAGCAAAGATTTTTTCCAACTCCGCCTGAATTTTTCTTTTTTCTCTGTCAATTCTCAAAAGCTTGCCAATATCAACTTTAACCTGCCGGTCCTGACAGGCCTTTTTCACTTTTCCCGGATTTTCTCGAATAAGTTTTATATCAAGCATTAATAGCTTTTAGTTTTTGGTTTCAAATTTAACTAATAACTATCTCGGTTTCATTGTCGGGAATAAGATTGCTTCCCGCAAGGAGTGGGAATCGGTTAAAAGAGCAACGAGACGATCAATGCCTATGCCCCAGCCAGCAGTCGGCGGCATTCCGTATTCCAAAGCTTCCAAAAAATCCTCGTCCATCCTTTCCGCCTCTTCCAAGCCTTTTTTGAAAAATTTTTCCTGCTCTTCAAATCTTCTTCGCTGTTCAATCGGACTGTTAAGCTCGGAAAAGCCAATAACCAATTCCCAACAACCGCCGACAACCAACTGAAAGCTGGCTAATTTTGACGGGTTTGCTTTTAATTGTTTGGCTAAGGGTATAATGCCCAAGGGATGATGAATAACAAAAGTCGGCTGCCAAATTTTTGGAAGACAAACTTTCTTGTAAATATCATCGGCGATCTCTGCTCTGCCGGTCCCCTTCTTGATTTTAATCCCCATTTTTCTCGCTTCGTTTTCAAGAGCTTTATCGTGAATTTCTTCCAAATTAATTTTGGTATATTTTTTGAGCAATTGAGAAAATTCTATGCGCGGCCAAGGAGCTTTAAAGTTAATTGTTTTTCCTTCATATTTAATTTCTGATTTCCCAAATATTTTCTTAATCAAAGTTTCCATTATTCTTTCGGTAAATTTCATCAAATCTTTATAATCAGCAAAAGCCCAATAAAGCTCAAATATGGTGAAATCCGGATTATGACTCCGGTCAACGCCTTCATTTCTAAAAACTCTGCCGATTTCGTAGATTTTTTCAAATCCGGCCACTAAAAGCCGCTTCAGATAAAGTTCCGGCGCAATCCGTAGATATAAATCAAGGTTCAGGGCGTTAAGGTGGGTTTTAAACGGCCTGGCTTTGGCGCCGCCGTAAAGCGGCTGTAAAATCGGCGTCTCCACTTCCAAAAAATCTTCGCTTTCCAAAAAATTCCTTATTTCTCTGATGATTTTGGAGCGCAGTTCAAATTTCTTTTTTACTTCGGGATTAAAAAGCAAATCCAAATATCTTTTGCGGTATCTTTCCTCAACATCCTGCAATCCGTGCCATTTTTCCGGCAGGGGCAAAAGCGATTTTGCCAAAATTTTATAATCGCTGACTTCCAAGGTTTTCTCGCCTTTTTTGGTTTTGAATAAAACTCCTCTTGCTTCAATGAAATCGCCAATGTCAAAATGGTCCAGAAAAAACTGAAAACTTTTTTCGCCCAGCCGGTCTTTTTTGAATAAAATCTGGATTTTGGCGCTTCCGTCCTGAATATGGGAAAAAACCAGTCCGCCGTGCTGGCGCAAAGACATTATTCGGCCGACCAGAAAAATTTCTTTTTTTCCTCGGGATAACTTGGCGAATTCCTCAATCGCCTGTCGACAGGTATGAGTTCTTTTTGTCCCGCAGTATGCGGGATAAACCGAAATGCCGGCCGCCTCAATCGCCTTTAATTTCTTAAGCCGATTTTTTCTAATTTCCTCAACCGTCGCCATAATACTTAATTTTAGCAAACAGCCGAAACAAAAACAAGAAGCTTGCCCCGCCGCTATTGACAGAATATTTAAGTATGATATGATACAAACAGTAAAAGACTAGTAGAATTCTTTATTCACAATTTAATTGGAATTTATTTGAAAGGGAATTAAGATGAAAAAGAACGGGCTTACACTTATAGAGATTCTTACTGTTGTATTATTTCTGGGAACTCTGGCGATTATTTTAATTCCTCAACTTGTAAAAACTCTTCCACCTACTGAAGGACCGGTAGGCATAATGGTAACGGCATCTCCGGGTAGTTCTACTTTTGATCAACCTGGCGGAGTATTCTTCAAAATCCGTTATGGATATGGGAGGAAAGAGAATATTGATCTTAGAGATTACGGTTTTGATGGTATTCTTGACTACGTCGCCTATTATGATCGTGAAGACAAAAAAACACATAAACCCGAGCCAAATACGCCAGAATGGAATGTATGGATTGAGCGCTATCTCCAAACTCGGCAAATAGCCACGACCGGTAAAAAACCAGAAGCGCCGCAATAGCGTACAAAAAAAGGCCCTTGCGAGAGACCCTTGCGAGGACTAAAACGGAACGTCAAGTTCTACAGGGCTTGACGTTTTTTTATTTTGATAAAGATTCTAATTTTTTTTATTAATTCCGGCTTCTCGTAAAATACTCATTATTGTCCCTTTGGGCAAATCCCGGTTATGACAGGGAACAACCGCTCTTTTTTTGGTTTCGGGATTATAGAAAATAAAATGGCTTCCAGTGGAATGGTCTAACTGAAAGCCAAAAGATTTCAAAATTTTTATTAATTTTTTAGAACTAATGCCGGGAAGTTTAGGCATAAACCGGAGTTTTTGTTATTTCTATGGAACTAAAAAAGCTTTCCCGATCAGTAGGAATTTGCTCTTTGTGTTTTTTTAAAGAGGCGATATACCCTTTTATTGCGTCAACGGCCATTTTTTTTGCTTCGGCTAAATCTTTTCCATAAGAAATACAACCCGGTAAACTCGGAACAATTACGGTAAAACCGCCTTCTGTCTCCGGACGAAAAATAACATTATATTGAAGTATCTTTCTCATTATTTTTATTTTAACAAATTATAAATTTATGTCAATTTTTATTGATTCAAAATTTTTTAAGTTGGTTTTTCTGATTTCTTCAACCGTCGCCATAATACTTAATTTTAGCAAACAGCCGAAACAAAAACAAGAAGCTTGCCCCGCCGCTATTGACAGAATATTTGAGTATGATATGATAAAAGTAGTAAATTTACGCCATAAAAAACAAATTCTTTGTTCAAATCGCCAAGTATTCTACTTCAAACGTGAATTTGGGCCGTGAAAATACAATGAAGACTGTTACGAAACTTTGTAGTAACTAAATACTTTGTAACAAAATAGCACATTTGTAATTGAAAGGAGGTGAGTTAAATGCGAATCGGTATAATTAATGATGGACATCGGAAGTTTGCCAACCTTCATGGTTTGCCGCTGGCCGCCTCATATTGGGAGGGTGCCAAGCGAGGCTTTAACTTCATCAACTGGTCGTCTCAATATACTGATTACGGTATTAACGAGATTACAGCATTCGTTTCTTCGCAAGAGAACGTTTCCAAGCGAACAACCGAGGTGATAAGTATTATCCACCGTGCTGGTATAAAGTTCATCAAACGGTTGTACGAGTATGATGGTATTGATGTTCAAGTGGTTGGCGACTTCTCTTATTTCCCGACGGAAGTACAAGATTTTCTAGCCCGATGCGCGGAACAGCCGAAATTGAAAGATAGTAAACTGCAAGTCAACCTCCTGATTAATTACTCCGGGCATTGGGATTTAGTCCAAGCAGCTCGAGTGGCGGTTGTAGATAGCCAGCAAGAACGACTAGAGAATCTAGATCAGAAAACTTATCGTTCTTTGCTACCATCGGCATGTATCGGTGATTTTGATTTGGTTATTCGGACTGGAGATAGACATTGTCTCTCGGGCTACCCGCCGTGGCAAAGCAATTACGCGGAGCTTCTCATCTTTAACAAACTATGGCCAGAGTTCAGCGAAGAGATGTTTCATCAAGCTATGCAGTGGTATTATCAACAAGATCGGCGCCATGGAGCATAAACGGCTCCCCGGACAAACAGCCAAACAGATCATTTTTCGTTTGGCCTATCAAGGTGCGTCAAATTTCCGAAAGGAATTTGGCGCTCTTTTTATTGGTTCAAGTAGGCGACCAGGTATTCGGCGGTGATGCGGGCCGCGTCGGGACAGGAAAATTCTTTTGCCCTTCGGGACATTTCTTTTAATTTTTCCGGCTGGGAAAAAAGAAATTTTATCCTTTCCAGAATGAAATGGGCCCGGAAATTCGGCTCCTCAACCACCAAAGCGGTTCCGTATTTAGCGTAAGCATAAGCGTTTTTAATCTGATGATTCTGGGCTGATTCCGGCAGAGGCGCCAGAATGCTCGGTTTTCCGGCCGCGGCAATTTCAAAAATAGCGCCGGCGCCGGCCCGGCTCAAAATCAAATCGGCAGCGGCAAAAGCATTCGCCATTTCTTGCTCGTCCAAAAACGGCCGGGGATGATAATATTTTTTAAGATCCTCGGCTATAACGAAATCCGCTTCTTTTTTGACTTCTTCAAAATTTTTCCTGCCGGTCTGGTGAATAATTTCGAAATCCCTTAAAATCTCGGCTAAAATTGACAAGACCGCATCGTTTATCCGCTGGGCGCCCTGGGAGCCGCCCAAAATAAAAATCAGGGGTTTTTCTCCGGTTAATTTAAACGTTTTTTTCGCCTCTTCTGCTCTCCCCGAAAGAATTTCCTTTCTGACCGGATTACCCACTGAAATCATTTTCTCGGCCGGAAAATATTCCGTTTCCCTTACCGAAAAAGCGACAAAAATTTCCAAGGCGAATCGGCTGGCTATTCTATTGACCAGGCCCGGCGTTACGTCCGATTCCTGAAGAAAAATCGGCGTCCCGAAAATTCGTCCGCAAAGAACAACTGGCAGAGAGCCGTAACCGCCTTTGCTGAAAATAAGGTCAGGCGAAATTACGAAAAGCTGGTAAAAGGCCTGGAAAAGACCGATTGGAAATTTCAAAAAGTCAATTAAGTTAAACAGGGAAAAATATCTTCTTAATTTTCCGGCCAGAACCGTTTTAACCGTTATCCCCTCTCGGGAAAGAATCTCTTTGGAAAATTTGTCTTTTGGTCCCAGATAAAAAAACTCAAAACCGCTGTCGGGATATTTGTTTTTAATTTCTCTTACAATTGAAACTAAGGGGAAAATGTGGCCGGCCGTGCCGCCGCCGCTAAAAAGTATTCTCATATTAACATCTTAACATTTTAACATTTTAACATTCAAGTGTTCTTTGAGATGTTTAATAAAATCCCGATTCCGGTTAATTCGGCGATTAAGTGCGAGCCGCCGTAACTGATAAAGGGCAAAGGAATGCCGGTAAGGGGTAAAACGCCCAGCATGGCGCCGATATTAACAAAGGCCTGCAGACAAAGCCAGCAGCTCAAACCGAGAGAAAAAAGCTGGGAAAATTTATCCTTGCTTTTTTTGGCCAGTCGCAAGCCCCGCCAAAGCAGGATTAAAAAAAGCGAAATCAAAATCAGGGAGCCGATAAAACCGGTTTCTTCGCTAAAAATGGCGAAAATTGAGTCCGACATTGTTTGGGGAATAAATCCGAATTGCTGGCCGGACATTCCCAGGCCCAAACCGAAGATGCCGCCGGAACCAATGGCAATGAGAATCTGCTTTACCTGATAGCCGATTCCCATCGGGTCAAGGCCCGGATTTAAAAAAACCAGAATTCGTTTCAGGCGGTAAGGGGCGATTTTTATCAAGCCCAAAAGACCGAGAGCGCAAAGAAAAATCAGCAGAAGATTATGCCATAAAGGAGTGCCGGCCGAAAAATACATTAAAGCGCCGACCAGAATAATTACTGCCAGAGTACTTACGTCCGATTGTAAAGTTAGAAATAAAGAAACCACTGCTATTACGATTAAAAAGGGAACCAAAGCGGAAATTTTTTGCTTTTCTATTAAAGCGGTGAGCCAAGTAGAAAGATAAAGAATAAAGGAAATTTTTAAAAATTCCGAGGGCTGAAAAGAAATAAATCCCAATCTTAACCAGCGGGGCGCGCCGCCGGCCACAATGCCCCAGCCAGGAATAAAAACCAAAGCCATAGCAATTAAATTTATTAAAATTAAAACCCAGGCCCATTTTTTAAGAAAAGATAAATTTATTTTAAAAGCGAGCAGTCCCAAAGCAAATCCCGGAAGCAAACCGTAGATAAGCTGATGAAAAAAATAATAAGTTGTTTTGCCGGATTTTTCCCGGGAAAGAGGCGCCGAAACACTCGCCAAAACCAAAATCCCGATAACAAGCAAAGCGGCAACTATCCCTATTAAAAAATAATCGGGCTTACCTTTTTTCATAACTCTACTACGAGAACTGTTCTCGTAGAGCTCTGATAAACTGCTTTCCCCGGTCAAATTCGTTTCTGAACAAATTGAAACTTGCCGCGCCCGGGGAAAGTAAAACAATATCGCCTTTTTGGGCCAAAGCCGAGGCTTTTTTAACCGCTGCTTTCATTGATTTTACCCATTGTTCCTTTAAGGAACTTAGTTCCTTAAAGGAACTAAGTTCCTTTCTTATTTTATCAGAAGCAGTTCCTGGTAATAAAATTAAATGACTTACTTTTTTCCTGATTTCTTGAGCTAAATTTTTGTAATTCAAATTCTTATCCTGGCCGCCGCTAATGAGAATAATTTTTGTTCTAGGAAATTTCTTTTTAAGAACGTTAAGCGCGAATATCGCTGACTGGGGTGTGGTGGCAGTGGTGTCATTGATATATTTCACTCCTTTTTTTATCGCCACCAATTCCTGCCTGCTGGGGACGCCTTTAAAACCGGCTAAAACTTTCTTAATGTTCTTTTTGGGAATTTTGAAAATTTTAGCCACGGCCAAGGCGGCTGAAAGGTTGGAATCCTTTACCCCTGTTAAATTCGCTTCGCAACTATTTAACGGGGTAAAAAAATAAACTTTGGAGCGCGCTTCCCGGGCTAATTTTCTGGTTTCCGGATTATTGTAATTTAAAATCAAAATATCGTCTTTTTTCTGATATTTAAAAATCGCTTTTTTGGCTTTAACGTATTCTCGGAAATTTTTGTATCGGTTCAGATGGTCGGGAAACAAAGTGGTGATTATTGCTATTTCAGGGCTTTTTTTCAAATCCTCCAGCTCAAAACTGGAAAGCTCCAAAACCACTTTTGTTTTCTTTTTTATCCTCGGCAAAACCTCCAAAGGTGAAATTCCTATATTTCCGGCCAAAACAGCGTCCGGATATTCGGTTTTCAAAAATTTATAAATAAGAGTGGCGGTCGTTGATTTACCCTTAGTGCCGGTAACGCCGATAATTTCAGCCGGACATAAATCAAAGAATATGCTAATGTCGGTTTTTATTGGAATATTATGCTCTCTGGCAATTTTAAGAAAATAAGATTTTGGCGCTACGGCCGGATTTTTAATAATCAAATCCGCTTTAATAAAATCTTCTTTCCTGTGTTTGCCAAAAACGTATTTTATCGGCAATCCTTTTAATTTTTCCAAAGAGGAGCTTAGCTCCTTTTTCTCACGCAAATCAGTTACAAGGAGCTTAGCTCCTTGATTAACAAAAAACTTGGCCGCGCCTACTCCCCCGCCCAGTAGTCC
>CAYNAT010000015.1:0-14394 GCA_964395685.1 uncultured Candidatus Saccharibacteria bacterium
TGTTTTCTTTTATTCCTATACCGCTATTCTGGGTTATAACCTTTTGGCGTTTGATGTCTCTATTTTTGTTGCGGCCGTAGTTATTGGCCAGCTCGTGAGCTATAAGATTATGATGTTGCCGGAGTTTTCCCGAAAGTTTAATGCTGTTTTTCTTTTATCGCTGATAATACTGCTATTGGCCTTCGTGGTTTTTACTTTTTATCCTCCCCGCATTTTCCTTTTTCAGGATCCGATTTCTGGAGAATACGGGATAACCAGCGGGGAGCCGGTGGCCTGCACAATGGACGCAAAACAATGCCCGGACGGCTCTTATGTTGGTAGAGTTCCGCCTGAATGTAATTTTGCTCCTTGTCCGGCAGTAGAAAATCCTTGCATGGTTTGTATAAATGGTTGTGATACCTGCCCGGAAGGATGCGATGAATGTTTAATCGGTATTGAGAAAAAACTAAAAGACCCGAATATGAAGTGGTATTATAGCCCGGATATGTGATAAAATAAAATTATGGAGAAAATACATTCAGATATCATTAATTTTACAGAGCAGTTAGTTAAAACACCTTCGCAAAGCGGAATTGATTCTGAAAAGAAGGCGGCTGATTTAGTTTTTAAGAAATTAAAAGAGTTTAAATTTTCTCCGAAGCTGATAGGCAACAAAAAACATCCATCTGTTTTTTGTAAGATTAGTAAAAATCCAAAAGGCAAGACGATTTGGTTGGAATCGTGCCTGGATACTGTGGCGGCCGGTGACTTATCAAAATGGAAATACCCGCCATTTGAAGGTGTTATCAAAGATTCAAAAATGTATGGCAGGGGCGTGGCTGATTCCAAAATTGGCGTAGCTATGTTTTGTTACTTAACAAAGATTCTTCGAGATGATTCTAATTTTAACAGCAATCTTATTTTGGGCCTTGACGCCAATGAGCAAAGCGGTGAATATAGCGGCATACGAGACATAATTGAATCCGAAAAACCAAAAGCCGATGTCTGTATTTTGGGTTATCAGGGCATGGACGAGATTTCTATAGGAATGAGAGGCTGGCTAAGATTAAAAATCATAACCAAGGGTGAATCAGCCCATACTGGTAGTAGAAGCAAAAAAGGAAATAACGCTATTCATCAAATGGCGGAAATTATTAATATTTTAACGAGATTAAATTTGGGCGGTAAGAAAGAACCATTTTTTGAATATGGTTCGGCTTTTAATGTCTCTTTGATAAAGAGTGGAATTGCTATAAATATTGTTCCTGATGAATGTGAGATAAGTATTGATATAAGATTTTTGCCCTCGCAATCCAAGCAGGAGATTTTAGAAAAAATATCCAAAGCATTAAGGGAGTTGAAAAAGGAAAAGCGCGACATTAATTACGGGATGGAGTTTTTGCGATTTGAGCCGCCATTTTTAACCAATCCTAAGGATAAATTTGTAAAACTGCTACAAAAAACTGCCCAAAAGGAGCTAAA
Organism: uncultured Candidatus Saccharibacteria bacterium; assembly: GCA_964395685.1. Lineage (GTDB taxonomy): Bacteria > Patescibacteriota > Minisyncoccia > Minisyncoccales > GWA2-38-27 > CAYNAT01. The sequence goes on from CAYNAT010000015.1 coordinate 1,462, forward strand.
GACAAAAATTCCGCTTGTAACCAGCGGAGCAGGAAGTGTGGGAAGTGTAATTAACGAATTAAAAATCCCTATAATAAATAGTTTTGGATGTCGATGTGATAATGTCCACGCACCCAACGAGCAGCTAGACATAAACACAATTCCCCAAGTATTTGAAATTTACAGAAAAGCCATTTTAGTATTCTGTAAGTAAATTACAAATGATTTTGGGGCCTTTACGGACGGAGGGCGTACCTGTCTACCGGCAGGCAGGTTCGCGGCGGGTGGCTTTGATCAGGTTCATTTTCTCTTTAAGCGAGGCAATATACATCCAATCTTTCAGGGTTCGCATAAAACTCGGGCTCGAGAGCGCTAATCAGAGGGCTAACAGCCCTCTTTTTGGTTTATCCCCTTGACAACGATGTTATATTTTTCTAACATTAGAGATAATAAAAGGTCGTTGTTTTAAGATAACGGAAACAAAAAAATATTATGTCTAAAAAACTATTTTTGATTTATAAACTTGGCGCCGTTATTGTTGTGGCTGTCGCGGTAAGCCTGTCTCTGAATTACGGCAACTGGTATTTGCCCGTGATTTTTCTTATAGCGGCCTGGGGTTCCCTTTACCTTTTAAGCGGCAGGGTCAAAGAAGTGATGGCCGACGAACGCGATTATAAAATAGCGGGTAGGGCTGCCGGCTGGGCAATAAAAGTTTACACTATGCTTTCAGCGATTGTCGGCTTGATTTTCTATATTGCCGAACGGGAAAACAAAATTTTATTTACCGCCGGCAGCGTCCTCTTGTATTCGGCCTGTTTCCTAATGCTTCTTTACGCCGTTCTCTTCAAAATATATGCGCGAAGAAACCAGAACGATTAAAGTGAAGATTAAAGAGTTCAGAATAAAAAGAAACCTGACCCAGGAGGAACTGGCCAAGCGCGTTGGCGTACGGAGAGAGACGATTGTTTTTCTGGAACAGGGAAAATACAATCCTTCTCTAAATCTCGCCTTAAAAATAGCCGAACAACTAAAAACGCCGATCAGCAAACTCTTTTCTCTAATTAATCTCCGCCATTACCGCACAAAAAATTTAAAAAATAAAAATTAGGCCCATCTAAGCATCGCGGGCCTTTTTTATTTTTGCTTAATTTTTGCGGTATAATAAAATGAAGATATGAGCCCGGCCTAAAGCTGTATTGGCTGGGGATAAACGAGCTGTTGACAGGGCATGGTTATGGGTCTATAATCATAATTGAAGCCCTAAGGGAGAAATTTTGCTCTCTCTCTGCCGGCTAAAGGTCAATTATTTTATAAAAATTAAAATAAAAAATTATGCCATTTGGAGACGGAACAGGTCCTTTGGGTCAGGGACCAATGACGGGAAGAGGAGTTGGTTTCTGCTCGGGTTATGAGAGACCGGGTTATGCCAACCCGAATTCAAGAAGAGGAATTGGCCGGGGAAGAGGTTGGAGAAACTGGTATCGGGCTACCGGTCTTTTCGGCTGGCAGAGAACCAGGATGGGTTATCCTGCCTGGGGCGGCCAGGGACATTATTCTCCGGTTCAGCCGACAGCTAAAGAAGAAAAAGGAATGTTAACCGAAGAACTTAAAGCCCTGCGAGAAGAAATGAAAGACCTTGAGGACCGACTGGAAGAATTAAAAAAGAAAAAATAATATTTATGAAAATTTGTATCAGCGCCACCGGTCCTACTTTGGACGCTCTTTTGGATCCTCGGTTCGGCAGGGCAATGTTTTTTTTGATTATTGACTCTCAAGGGAAGTTGATTAAAGCGATTAAAAATACCGGGGTGCAGGCGATGAGAGGCGCCGGCATTACGGCCGCCCAGGTCGTGGCCAAGGAGAAAGTTGAGGCGGTGATTACCGGAAATATCGGGCCCAACGCCCTTATGGTTTTGGGGAGCTCGGGGATAAAGATTTTTCTCGGCAATTCAACAATGAAGGCAGAGGATGTTTTTCAGGAATACCGGGAAGGAAAACTTCGGGAAGCGAAAGGAGCGGCGTCTTGCGGGCCCGGTTTCGGGCCGGGATTTGGCCGGGGAAGAAGAGGAAGAAGATGAATCCTCAATCTGTTTCAATAGTCAGCGCTTTTGTCAATCTTGGTTTAGGAGCGTCTAAGCTTGTTTTTGGTTTTTTGATTGGCAGCGTGGCTTTAATCGCCGACGGTCTGCATTCCGGATTAGATGTTTTTTCTTCTTTCATTACTTTTTTGGGCTTGAAGACGGCCAGAAAACCGGTTGACGAAAAGCATCCCTACGGCTATTGGAAAGCGGAAAGCTTAGCCGGTTTTTTGGTGGCGGTTCTTTTGGCCCTTTCCGGCATTTGGATTTTATACGAAGCAATTATGAGGTTTTTCAGGGAGCAGACGGTTAAACTTAGTTTGGGAGCAATAGGGGTGGTGGTTATATCCGTTTTAATCACCGAATTTTTAGCCAGATTAAAATTTCATTACGGGAGAAAACACCAAAGTTTGGCTTTGGTGGCTGACGCCGAACATTCCAGAGCCGACGCTCTTTCCTCAATCGGGGTTTTGCTGGGACTTAGTTTGGTCGGATATTTTAATCCGGCTGACGCCGTAATTGCTTTATTGATCGGCGGTTATATTCTTTACCAAGCGTTCAGGGTGGGAAGAGAAATTACCGATTCTTTGCTGGACGTAGCCAATAAAGAACTGGAAGAGAGAATTAGAAAAATTTGCTCCTCTCACAAGATAGAAATTTCCCAGTTAAGAACCAGAAAAATTGGCTTAGCCAATTTCGCCGAAATTAGAATCAAGCTCGCTCCCAAATTGAAAGTTGAAGAGGTTCAGAAAATAATCAATCTTTTGGAAGAAAGATTACTCGCCAATATTCCGGAATTAAAACAGATAAGCATTTCCATTGAGGCCTATGAAATGGCAAGGAGCGTTGTTCTGCCCAAACTGGGAAAGAAAATAGGGGCGCTTGAAGGATTTGAGCAAATAGGCCCCAAGAAATTGGGAGAGAGAACAATTATTCCCTTAGAAAACAAAGAATTAAGCTCCCAATTCGGCGTCGGGCAGTATCTGGTTGTAGATAAAAAAGAGGGAGATATTTTATTAAAAGAAGTGATTAAAAATCCTTACTTTGAAAAAAATTCTCCTCGCGGAGCAAGATTCGCCAAATCGGTCAGGGCAGACAAAGTTTTAGCCCGGCAGATTGGCCCCAATGCCAGGCAGAATCTGGAAAACTTCGGCATTGAAGTGGAAATAATAAAAGAATGGCCAAAAGAATTAAAACCATAGCAATCACTGGCGGGAAGGGAGGAACCGGCAAGTCAACCGTTGCCGTTTTGACGGCTAATAAATTCGCCAGAAAAGGAAAAAGAGTTATTCTTTGCGACTGCGACGTTGAATGCCCAAACGATTATTTGTTATTGGCTCAAAAACTGAAAAAACTTCAAGAGAAAATCTATGCCGAATTCCCGAGATTGGATAAAACAAAATGCAGAAAATGCGGATTATGCGTTAGGACCTGCCGAAGCAACGCTATTTTTCAGGCGCCGGGGGAATACCCGCTGTTTGTTAAAGATTTATGTTCCGGCTGCGGCGCCTGCTGGATTGTCTGTCCCAACAAGGCGATTAAGCCCAAAAAAGAAGAAATCGGGAAAATTTATTTGAACGAAGTTGAAAAGAATTATTGGTTAATCACGGGTCAAGCCGAACCGGGCCTGGAAGAAACCGGGCCGGTGGTCGGAGAAACAAAGAAGTTCGCTTTAAGATTTGCCAAAAAGATTAAAGCGGATTATGTTTTATTTGATACGGCTGCCGGCACTCATTGCCCGGTGATTTCCGCTCTTTTGGGTTGCGATTCAGCTTACGCTGTTGCCGAACCTACTCCGATGGGAGCTTATGATTTAAATTTGATTTTAGATTTATGCCAAAAACTTAAAGTGCCGACCAAGATAATTTTAAATCAGGCAGACTTGGGGAGTAAAAAAAGAATTCAAAAAATTGCTAAAAAATATAAAATAAAAACAGAAAAAGAAATTCCTTATTCAAAAAAAATAGTAGAGGCCTATTCAAAAGGAAATTTATTAAATTTTCATTTATGAAGAACGAAATTGGAAAAATTACAATTTTACCCGGGATAAATAAATTCAGGGGGAAAGAAAAATTTGAGAGAATTGACATTGAAAAAGGAGAAATTGTGGCTATCGTAGGACCAACCGGAGCCGGGAAGAGTCAGCTTCTTTACGATATTGAAAAGTTGGCCCAAAGCGACACTAAAAGCAAAAGAACGATTCTGGTAAACGACAAAAAGGCGAGTAAAAAATTAAGATTTGAACCGAAAAGAAAATTAATTGCTTCCTTAACCCAATCTATGAATTTTTTAACGGATATTTCCGTCAAAGATTTTTTAATTCTGCACCTGAAAGCTAGGGGAAAGAAATTTGATTCGGAACTAATTAAGGAGGTTATTGAAGAAGCCAACGAGATAACCGGAGAGCCGATTTTGTCGGAAATGAACCTTCTTAATTTATCGGGAGGACAGAGCCGCGCTTTGATGATTTCGGACGTTGCCAATATCAGTATTTCCCCGGTTATTTTAATTGATGAGATAGAAAATGCCGGAATCAACAAGGAAAAAGCAATGCAGATTTTGGTGGAAGAAGGGAAAATCGTCTTAATCGTTACCCACGATCCGGTTCTGGCTTTTAATACCGATAAAAGAATCGTAATTAAAAACGGAGGAATCGTTAAAATTTTGAAAACTACTCTGAGAGAAAAGGGCATCGGTCATTATTTTAGCTGGGTAGGAAATTACGGCCTGGAGATTAGAGAGAAAATAAGAAACGGAGAAAAAGTTGAAAAAGTAAAATTATTTTGCGAACCGATAAAATAATAACCTCGCCTTCAACGAAAGCCTTGTTTCGCTAAGAAACTATCATATAATTTTGAAATAACATGAAACTTGCAATTTTTGCCGGGACGCCCGGTTCCGGAAAAACCAGCGTCGTAAAATACGCAATTCAGGAATTAAAAGCCGATTTTAAATTATTTTTTGCAAAATTTGATTGTCTTAAAACCGAAGACGATAAGCTTATAGCCGAAAGGTACAAGATTCCGACAATTAAAAAATTGGCCGGCGAACTTTGTCCCGATCATTATACCGCTTTGGAGATCCCCAAAATTATTAAAAAGAACCAAGAGAAAGATATTCTAATTTTAGAAACTGCTGGACTATGTCTTCGCTGCTCACCTTATATAAAAGAAGGATTAGGGATTAATGTTCTGGATGTTATTTCGGGGAATCCCGACAGATACGGTCCCATTTTAACCGAAGCGGATATCGTGGTCATTAGCAAGGGGGACTTGATATCCCAAGCCGAAAGGGAAATTTTTAGAACCAACGTTTTAAGGGTTAATCCCGAAGCCAAGCTGGCGGAAGTAAACGGCCTAACCGGCGAAGGAGTAATTGATATCGTTGAATTTATTAAGGCATCTCCGGAGATTAAAACAGAGAAATTAACCTTAAAACATTCCATGCCTTCGGCAATCTGCGGTTATTGCTACGGGAATAAAATTATTGATGAAGCGGCGGTTCGGCAAAGATATTTGGCGGGCAAAGAACTGAAAAATTTAGTTCCCAATTTGAATTGCGGAAAATGCGGATTTAAATCCTGCAACGAATTTATCAGGGTGGTTCTGGACGGAAAAGCGAAAAAGGATCAGTGCCCCTTTATTAAAATTAAATAATTATTATTTATGAAATTTGAAGTTAATAAGTCCAAATGTGCCGGGTGTGGAGCTTGTCTGCAGGCCTGTCCTCACGGAGCAATTAAAATGGGGGAAGACGGGAAAGCTTTTATTGACCAGAATAAGTGCAAAAAGTGCGGAGAGTGCCAGAAAATTTGTCCTTTTGATGCAATAGAAGAAATTTTGCAAGAAGAAAGTGAAAAAAATATTAAACAGTCGGAAGCTTCAACATCTTCAATTCCGACGCAAACTCCTTATAAGTCTTCGGTTGACAGAAGACAAGGTTTTGGTGCAGGAAGAGGTTTTGGGAGAGGTTTAGGAAGGGGGCCTCGAAACGGAAGGGGCGGAGGTAGAGGCGGAGGAGGCAGAAGAAACTAAATAAAAATATGCCCGAAGAATTTTTTTTACAAACTCAAAAGCAATTTAGAGAAATAGCCAAATTTTTAAATTTGAGAGATGAAATTGTCCAACGGTTAAAAGAACCTGAGAGGGCACTCAAATTCCAGATTCCGGTCAGGATGGACAATGGGAAGACCAAGATCTTTTTTGGTTTTCGTTCTCAACACAATAACTCTTTAGGGCCCTATAAAGGCGGAATTCGCTATCATCCCAATGTTTCAGAAAATGGGATAAAGGCCCTATCAATGCTGATGACTTGGAAATGTTCTTTAGTAGGTTTACCTTTTGGAGGAGGAAAAGGAGGAGTTATTGTAAATCCTTTAAAATTAAGCAAGAATGAATTAGAGAGACTTTCTCGAGGATATGTTAATAAAATTTTTCCTTTAATTGGACCTGACATTGATATTCCAGCCCCGGATGTTAATACCAATGCCCAAATTATGGCTTGGATGGTTGATGAATATTCAAAATTAAAAGGGAAAGATTCGCCAGCTGCCTTTACCGGAAAGCCAAAAGATCTGTGGGGAATAGAAGGAAGAGATGAAGCCACCGGTTATGGTGGAGTAGTTATTTTAGAAAAATTAAGTAAAACATTTGATCTGAAAGCAGAAAAGACCACTTTGGCTATTCAGGGTTTTGGAAATGTAGGATATTATTTCTCTTATTTTGCTTTTAAGAAAGGTTTTAAAATTATATCCATTTCTGAAACAGAAGGAGGAATTTATGTTGCGAAAGGTTTAAACCCGGAAGAAACTCTCAAATGCAAAGAAGCAAAAGGTAAGATTGCTGGCTGTTACTGTGCGGGCTCAGTTTGCGATACTTCTTTCGGGGAAAAAATTACCAATAAAGAACTCTTGCAAATGCCGGTGGATATCTTGGTACCAGCAGCAGTAGAGAATGTTATTAATAAAAAAAATGCTCCCAAAATTAAAGCTAAATATATAATTGAGATGGCTAATGGTCCGGTTACCTCCGAGGCCTTGAGTATTTTAGATAAAAGAAAAGTTTTATCTGTGCCTGATATTCTAGTCAATGCTGGCGGAGTAGCGGTTTCTTATTTTGAATGGTTACAATCAAAAGAAAAAAAACGATGGCAAAAAAGGGAAGTATTAAACAAATTATCTAAAACTTTAGAAAAAGCTTTCGATGAGGTTTGGAGTTTATCTAAAAAAGAAAATATAAATTTAAGGAAAGCAGCTTATCTCTTGGCTATAGATAGGGTAGCCAAGGCGATAAAGAAACAATATGCCAATTTACGAATATAAATGCCGAAAATGTGGTCATAAATTCGAGGAATTAGTTTTTAAAGAAAGAGAGATTAAATGTCCAAAGTGTGATTCAAAAGAGATAGAAAAGTTAATTCCTTCAGGCGTTAATATAGGTAAAGGAGGGAGAAGTAATGACTCCGAGAGTTGTCCTACTGGAACTTGCCCATTTGTTAAATAAAGTAATTACAGCGTTACAGCATTTTGTGAAAATTACTATTATTTACGATAATCGGGATTTTAAAAAAAGAATTGGCTGCTGGCTGGGGTTTTTCTATATTAGTTGAGGCAGAAAATACTCCGAAGATTCTATTTAATACTGGAGCAAATGGGCAGATTCTGTCTGGCAAATTAAAGGAGGAGCAGGTAAAATAATTGAAATTTAATTATGGAGAATTTAGAAAAGATAGAACAAGAACTTAAAAAAATCAAAGAGGAAGTTTTAAATTGTAGAAAATGCCTCTTATACAAAGAAAGGCTTAAAGATAAATTTTATCCAGTAATCGGAGAAGGAAATCATCGGGCAAAAATAATGTTTGTAGGAGAAGCACCAGGCCTAAATGAAGCCAAGACGGGCAGGCCGTTTTGCGGGGCGGCCGGGAAGATTTTAGATGAACTTTTAGAATCTACGGGCATAAAAAGAGAAGATATTTATATCACCAATGTTCTGAAGGACAGGCCACCCGAGAATCGGGATCCGCAGCCGGAAGAAATCAAAGATTGTAGTCCTTATCTGGAAAGACAAATTGAAGCGATTAAACCTAAAATTATTTGTCCTTTAGGTAGATATTCAACGGAATTTCTAATGGAAAAATTTGGGCTGGGAGACCAGTTGGAAGGAATCAGTAAAATTCATGGCAAATCGTTCAAAATCAATAATTTTTTCTATAATTTCACCATAATACCGTTTTATCACCCGGCGGTGGCTAGTTATAATCCAAATATGAAGGGGATTCTTAAGGAGGATTTTAAGTTTTTGAAAGCCTTGTTAGAAAAAATATCAGAAGAAGAAAAAAGGCGCAGAAAGGAATGGGAATTAGAAAAAAGAGAGATAGATGACCCTTTTTATTAATAGGTTGCTGTCGTGTAAAAATCATAACAAAAAATATGGCCATTGTGCTTCCAAAACAGGCATGGACCAGAAAAGGAAAGTTACTTTTTCAAAAATCAGAGAAAGTGGAGGATTTTGAACTATGTTAGATTAAGATATTCAGATATCAGAAAAAAGACTTAAAATAAATTTATGACAGAGTCAATTTTAAAAGTAAAAAACTTGAGCGTAAAATTGAACGGCGATGAGATTATTAAAAATTTGTCTTTTGAAGTTAAGCAAGGCGAATTTTTTACTATTTTGGGACCAAACGGGTCCGGCAAAACCACTCTTTTCAGGGCTTTGCTGGGATTGATACCCCATCAGGGAGAGATTAGCTGGAGCCAAAAGAATCCTAAAATCGCTTATCTTCCCGAGCGTCTATCGCGGCTAAAATTTAAAGAACTGCCAATTTCAATAAGAGAGTTTTTCAGATTTAAAGAAAGCTCCGATGAAAAAATTTTTGAGATGTTAAAATTGACAGGGTTAAACGATTCAAAAATTCTTGAAAAAAGTCCCGGCAATTTATCTTCCGGTCAGTTCCAGCGGCTTTTAATCGGCTGGGGTTTAATCGGCAGTCCCCAGGTTCTGTTTTTTGACGAGCCAACCAGCGGGATTGACGTTGGGGGAGAAGAAACGATTTACTCTCTTTTGCATAAAATTTGGAAAGAGAGAAATTTCACGATTTTACTGATTAGTCATGATTTAAACATCGTTTATAGGTTTTCTACCAATGTTCTATGTCTGAACAAAAAAGCGGTCTGTTTCGGGCCTCCCAGAGAGATTTTAACTCCGGAAAATTTGGAAAAATTATACGGAGCCGAAATCAAATTTTATAAACACAGCCATAATTGAAATTTTTAAATAAATGGACACTCAATTTATTTTAAGTTTAATCACAGCGGTTTTTATCGGAGGCGCGGCCGGGTATTTGGGTTCTCTGATGCTTAGCAAAAGAATGGCTTTGGTCGGAGGGCCATTGGGCCATTTGGCTTTGCCGGGAGCGGCTTTGGCTCTGCTTTACAGCTTCAATGTTTTTTGGGGAGCGTTGGGAACCATAATTATTGGAGCCGTTATAATTTGGCTTTTAGAAATTAAAACTAAATTACCGATGGAGGCTTTAACCGGTTTGGTTTTTGCTGCCGGCGTTGCCCTGAGTTTTTTAATTTTGCCGGTGTCTCAAGCCGAGGAAGTTTTGCTCGGAGACATCGCTAAAATAAATTTAACCGATACAATTCTGGCCGTAGTTTTAGGGACGATTGCCCTTCTTGTCATTAAAAAAATTTACCAAAAGATGATTTTGTCCGGAATTTCAGAAGATTTAGCCAGGGCAGAGGGAGTTAACGTTAAAAAATATAATTTAATTTATTTAGCTTCCATTGCCCTGATTGTCGCCTTGGAAGTAAAAATAGTAGGAGGACTTTTAACGGTTGCTATGTTGGTAATCCCGGCTTCCGCCTCCAGCAATTTTAGCAGAACTCTTTCCGTTTATTCTTTCGGGGCTTTGATAATAGGAATAATTTCGGCTGTTTTCGGAATTTTATTGTTTAAACTTATAGCCCTTCCGGCCGGCCCTTTAATTATTTTATCCGAAACCTTAATATTTTTAATTTCTTTATTTTTTAAGCCCCGTTAGAAATTAAAGATTTTTAAGAAGGCAATAAAAAAAATATGAAAAAAATTGCGATTTGCAGCGGAAAGGGCGGGGTGGGGAAATCAATGTTGGCTTCGGCTCTGGCGATGCTTTTCGCCGAGGCCGGAAGAAAGATTGCGGCTGTTGATTGCGATGTTGACGCTCCTAATTTAGCCATTTGGTTGGGCGAGCCGGAAGGATGGCAAAAGATAAGAAAAATAAGCGTTTCAGAAAAACCGGTGATTGACAACAGCAAACTGAGCGAAAAAGAAGCTGAAAAATGTGTTAAAAAATGCCGATTCAATGCTTTAAATTTAGAAAAAGGGAAGTTAAGGTTTAATCCTTTTCTTTGCGAAGGATGCGGCGCTTGTGAAGTATTTTGTCCCGAAGGGACGATAAAAATAAAAGCAGTGAAGAACGGGGAAATTAGGTTGAAACAAAGCAGGCATCGTTTTCCTTTGGTTTCCGGCCAGCTTTTTCCCGGCGAAACAGGTTCCGGCAAGGTGGTTGCCGAAATTAAAAGATTCGCCTCCGAGCTCCGGGCTATGACGGACAAAAAAGCCCTTATGATTATTGACTCCGGGCCGGGAACCGGCTGTCCGGTTGTAGCGTCGCTGCAAGACGCCGATTTCGTCATCTTAATTACCGAACCAACCCCTTCTGGATTCGCTGACTTAAAAAGAGTTTTGGAAGTAGTAAATCATTTTAACATCCCTTATGTTTTAGTAATCAACAAGTGGGATATTAATAAAAATTTGAGCCGAAAAATAGAAAAATGGTCGGGTTCAAAGCTTTTGGGCAAGGTATCTTACGACAAGAAAATATTTGAAGCTATTGCCGGCTTAAAACCGATTCTGGAAACCAATTTAAGGGCTAAAAAAGAAATTCGAGAGATTTTCAAAAATCTCCCCGAGGCAATCAATTATGGCCAGACCAATAAAACCAAGGAAGGTCATCTTTGACCCCAATGTTACTTATTTTAAACCTCGAGCAGTGCCTCTTTCCATATTAAAAGAGGTGGATTTGGGCGTAGATGAGTTAGAAGCCCTTCGACTGTGCGACTTTAAGGGTTTAAGCCAGAATAAGGCGGCTAAAAAAATGGGAATATCGCAAAGCACTTTAGGGCGAATTTTGAGTTCGGCCCGTAAAAAAGTGGTCGAGGCCTTAATTAAGGGCTGGGCGATAAAAATTAAAAACCTGAATCGCTGAACGCCTGAAAATGGCTGCTTGACAATTATTGCCGGTTTGAGGTTTGTGTTATAATGGGCTAATGACGAAGTAGAATAAAAAAATGAAACCCCTAAATTACAAGCGGTTGATAATTTCTCTTGTTTTGCCCCAGTTGGCCGGATTAATCGGTTCGGTTTTTACCATTTCGGCGATACCGGCCTGGTATGCCAGCTTGGAAAAGCCGAGTTTCAGTCCGCCCAACTGGATTTTCGGTCCGGTTTGGATTACCCTTTATTTCTTAATGGGTTTGAGCGTTTATCTCGTCTGGCAGAAGATTAAGGAAAACAAAAAAGCCAAAGCCGGCCTGGCGCTTTTCTGGCTTCAGTTGTTTTTCAACGCCGTCTGGTCAATTATCTTTTTCGGCTTGCAAAGCCCTGGCTGGGCTTTTGTTGAGATAATTTTTCTCTGGCTGGCAATTGTTTTGACGATTATCGCTTTTTCCAAAGTTTCCCGATTAGCCGCCCTTTTGCTTATACCCTACATTCTTTGGGTAACTTTCGCCGCTTATCTCAACTATTCAATTTGGACGCTTAATATCGCTACTTAAAGAGCGATTTTTCTGGTAGAATAAAGTATTTAGCTTAAAATATATGGTAAAAGTAAAAGTTATAATTAAAGGTTATGCAAAAGAAATAAATGAAGAAGAATTTGCTTCTTCTACGACTGCTTTAATTCAAGATAATAACTTGAATGTAATTGTTGACCCTGGAATGGATAGAAAGGCGTTATTAGATGGCTTGGCAAGAGAGGGATTAAAACCGGAAGATATCAAATTCGTTATTCTAACTCATACCCATTTAGACCACTCACTTTTAACTGGTATTTTTGAGAATGCTGAAATTTTTGATAATAGCGATATTTACTCGTTTAATGGTAAAATAAGCGAACATGAGGGTAAAATTCCGAATACCGATATAAAAATCATTAAAACGCCTGGTCACGACCAATTTCATTGCTCTGTTTTAGTTAAAACAGAAGATTTAGGCAAAGTGGTCATAGCCGGAGATGTTTTTTGGCGGGCAGATGATGAAGAACAGAAGACAGGCAGGAAGAGTTTGCTGGAGCGCGAGGATCCTTACGTTAAAGATGAAAATACATTAAGAGAAAGTAGAGAGAAAATTTTAGAGATTGCTGATTATATTATCCCTGGTCACGGGGAGATGTTTAAAGTAATCAAATAAAAAGGAATTATGATTAAGATAAATTCAGAAATCAAAAATTTGATTGAAAAATTTTGTAGATAATCTACCAGAAAACAAAGAAGAAAACCCCAAAGGGGCAATTCTGATTACAATAGGGAAGATTAAAAATTAGCTTAAACTTCCCATCAAATAGATTCGGATAGCATTCAGTTTGGGTAACAAAAACAAACCCTTTTTCGGGGTTTGTTTTTTCAAAGCAGCTTTTTTAGCGATTTCACTTTTTGGTCAGATAAGACGGTTTAGATAATGTAGGCGGTACATAAAGCTCGCCGTCAGTCGCAAAAAAAATCGCCAAATGGGGATTTTTATTTTAACGGTTTGTTTGGCTTCGGCTAAACGGAGCACGCGGGGGTTGACATTTTTATGATAATAGATTACCCTATAGAATAGATGTAAGTTTC
>CAYNAT010000016.1:0-14303 GCA_964395685.1 uncultured Candidatus Saccharibacteria bacterium
CGGGGGTTGACATTTTTATGATAATAGATTACCCTATAGAATAGATGTAAGTTTCTATTGTATTTCCTTTCCTTAGATATTTTATTATGTAAACTTTGGAAGAGAAATTAGATAGTCGGTCGGCTTACTCAATTAATAAAATATTAAGGAATAAATATGGCAAAAAAATTGTTTGTCGGTGGATTGTCTTACGAAACCACCGAAGCAACCCTAAAAGAGACCTTTGCTCAGGCCGGAACCGTTGAATCGGCAACCGTGATTACCGATAAGATGTCCGGTCGCTCCAAAGGATTTGGCTTCGTTGAAATGTCTTCCGAAGAAGAAGCTCAAAAAGCCGTTGAGATGTTCAACGGCAAAGAGATTGACGGAAGAAACGTTACGGTAAACGAAGCCCGTCCTATGGAAGCCAGAGCTCCTCGTCAGGGCGGATTTAACCGCGGCGATAGAGGATTCGGCGGAGGCCGGAGAGATCGCTGGTAAGAAATTGAAAAATCCCCATCCGGGGATTTTTTCAATTTCTATTTCAATTCCTTGCTTTTTTGGGTAAAAAGGTTTATTATAAAAATGGAATAATAAATTAATTTTTTATAAATCTATGAGCGCAATATTGACGATTTTAGCGATAGCCGTTTTTATAATTTTAATTTCCATCAGACAAGTCAATCAGTATCAGCGAGGAATTAGATTTACCTTGGGCAAGTACAGCGGCTTGATGAATCCGGGTTGGCGACTGGTTTTCCCGATTGTCCAAAGCTATAAAAAAGTGGATTTAAGGGTAAAAGCGGTAGACGTTCCCAATCAGGAAGCGATTACCAAGGACAATATTTCCGTTGCCGTGAACGCGGTTATTTATTACAGGGTCCAGGAAGCGGATAAGGCCTTTTTGGAAGTGGAAAATTTTTACTACGCCATTTCCCAGCTGGCCCAGACAACAATGCGCAATGCGGTTGGCCAGGTTGATTTGGACGACCTTCTTTCCCAGCGGGACAGGGTTTCCGAGAACATCAGAAAAATTATAGACATTGCCACCGATCCCTGGGGGATTAAAGTCCTGAATGTGGAATTAAAAGACATTGTTTTGCCGGAAGAGATGAAAAGAGTAATCGGAAAGCAGGCCGAGGCCGAAAGAGAAAAAAGAGCGATAATCATTAAAGCCGAAGGAGAAGTGGTTGCCGCCAGCAATATGGCCAAAGCGGCCCAGATTTTGGCCGGTTCCCGGGGCGCTCTTCATTTAAGAACGCTTCAGTCAATCAACGACATAAGCTCCGACCAGTCAAACACCATTGTTTTTGCCGTGCCTTTGGAGATTTTAAGGGCTTTTGAAAAATTCGGCTCTTGACAAGGGTTTATGGATATTATATAATTAAAACAGATCTCATAATAGTAGAGGAGTAAAAAAATATTTTTAAAACTAAATATTGAAAGGAGGTTTGAAGCCATGAGAAACAAAAAAGGAAAGGACAGAGTAAGGAAAAAGGATAGTATGGGGATAAGGATATTCAATAGGGTGGTTGTCGCGGCGGCGATTGCGGCAATGGTAGGTTTAAAATTGGTTGACTTAATCGGCAGCGTATTAATAAGCATAGCCATCGGTTTGGTCATTGGCTTAATACTTTTTGTCAGCGGCGAAACCTTTATAAAAATAGGCATTACTTTGATTACGCTAGCTTCCATTTCTTTGTACGCTGCTCATGGTCATGGCAACGCGGCCAGGTCTCGAGATCGGCCTGGAAATGTTCACGTCCGCAAAGTCCATCATCTTAGTCAACAAAGTGACCGTTGCCATGGCAAAACCCGTTGATTGCGCCACCCGGTCCTTGATGGAGATGGACTACCATCAAGGATTTATTTTATAACTTGATTTTTTTTAGAGAACTGCTAATTTGAAAGAAAATACAGTTCTTTTTTAATTTAACAAGAGTTTTTGGAAAGGCGACGTTATGTTTGGAAAGAAAAAGATAGAAATACCAAAAGGACTTTTTATAAGTTGTTCCGGCTGCAAACAAATGCTTTTTAGCAAAGAAGTTGAAGATAGTTTGAACATTTGTCCTCAATGCGGTCGCCATCTTCGCGTTAAAGCCAGGAAAAGGATTGAATATCTTACAGACAAAAATTCTTTTGAGGAGCTTTTCGCTGATTTAAGATTGGTTGACCCCCTGAAATTTAAATGGAAGAGCACAACTTATAAAAAACGTCTTAAGGAGAAACAAAACAAGTCCGGAGAAAACGAAGCGATGCTCGTTGGCCGGGCTTTTATTAAGGGCAGGGAAGTTATTTTAATAGTATTTGAGTTTAATTTTTTAGGCGGCTCAATGGGTTTTGTGGTTGGTGAAAAATTTTGCCTGGCTGTTGAAAAAGCAATGAAAGAATCTTTACCCCTGGTGGCGATTATTTGTTCCGGCGGCGCCAGAATGCAAGAGGGCGTAGTTTCTTTGTTCCAGATGGCTAAAACCGCCGCGGTTTTAGCCAAATTTAAGCAAGGTTCCAGGCCTTTTATTTCGGTTCTAACCGACCCCACTTACGGAGGAGTAACTGCCAGCTTTGCGATGCTGGGAGATGTTATTATTGCCGAGCCCGGCGCCATGATTGGTTTCGCCGGTCCCGGAGTAATAAAGGAAACAATGGAAACTGATTTACCCCCAGGTTTTCAGACCGCCGAATTTTTGCTGAAGCGCGGCTTTGTTGATATGATTGTTCATCGCCGAAAATTGCGGGATGAAATCAGTCGGCTAATTGATGATTTTCAGGAGAAGAAATAGAAAAGCCGTCAAAGTTTTTAAAGACGGCTTTTTTGCTTTTTCTTTTTATGGTATGATTAAAAAAAGGTCGGCTTCATCGCTTTTAACAGCAGTGGAAAACTATTATGAAAACAATAAAAATCATTGCTTTGATTCTGGTCGTTATCGGCGGATTAAACTGGGGATTAGTTGGTCTTTTGGACGTTGATTTGGTCGCCACTTTGTTCGGCGAAATGTCGGTTATTTCCCGGGTGGTTTACGTTTTGGTTGGCTTGTCGGCCATTATTCTGGCCGTCGCTTCTTTCAGCAAACCCCGGAGTCAGGCATAACTCGATTTTTGAAATACAAAAACCGCCCCGCTGTAAGCGGGGCGGTTTTTTCATTCGTCCTATCTCTCAAATCTTCGCTCTCTTTTTTTGGACCAGCAGTCGCGGCAGTAAATCGGCCTGTCTTCGGCCGGCTGGAAAGGCAGTTCGGTAATTTCTTTTCCGCATTCCGAACATTTCCAGTTTCCTTTGACCATTTCTCTGGGAGCGAAGTCTCTTCTTGGTCTGTCGTCAAAATTTCTAAACGCCATAATTGAATTTGATTTTCTTTAAAAAAACGACCTTTCAAACTTTCAGTCGTTTTACCTACTTTTCTTTTGGATAATTAGATAATTCAACTTTAAGCTCTTAATTCCATTATACTTTTTCTCGTCAATAAGTCAAGAGGGAGCGGTTTTTTGCTTGATTAGAGTAAAACGAAGGGGTAGAATAAGATAAAATATTATGGGATTTTCCGAATACACGACCAAGAATACCGAAGAGATTTTTCGCCAGCTAAAAACCTCGGGAAATGGGCTTTCGGAAAAAGAAGCCGAAGAGCGGCGTCGGGTTTTCGGTTTCAACGAAATCAAAACCAGAGAAAGCGGTTTGCCGGCGGTTCTAATCAGACAGTTTAAGTCGCCTTTTTTTTATCTTCTTTTTCTCGCCGCGCTCATCGCTTTCACAATTGGAGAGCGGCTAAACGGATTGATTATTTTGAGCTTCGTTTTTATCAACGTTCTGCTCGGTTTTTTTCAGGAGGCAAAAGCAGTAAAAACAGCCAAGCTTTTGAAAAAATACGTTCCTTTGAAAGTAAGGGTGAAAAGAGGAGGAGAAGAGAAAATTATCGGCCAAAGATTTTTGGTTCCCGGAGACCTTGTTTTATTGGAAGCGGGAAACATCGCGCCGGCCGATTTAAGATTGATAAAAGCCAAAAACTTTTTGGTTGACGAGGAAGTTTTAAGCGGAGAGTCGGTTCCCCTGACCAAGAAAGCCGAACCGCTTTCAGAAGAAGCCGAAGAAATTTTTCAGGCCGAAAACATTGTTTTTGCGGCAAGTTCCGTGGTTTCCGGCGAAGCCGAAGGCCTGGTAATCGCCACTGGCAGGAAAACCTTTTTCGGAGAAATCGTTAAGCTTACTGCCGAAGCCAAAAGGGAAAGCGTTTACGAAAAAAACCTTTTTAAATTCTCCAGGATCGTTTTAAGAATAGTGGTTTTTTCCATTATCGCTCTTTTCTTGGCCAATTTTTTAATTAAAGGAACAAGCAATTTTTTTGATTTTCTGATATTCTGCATCGCTCTGATCGTAAGCATTATTCCCGAGGCCCTGCCGCTGGTAACTACTTTTGCTTTTTCCCGGGGCGCTTTGAGTTTGGCTAAAAACAAGGTAGTGGTCAAGCGGCTTTCGGCCATCGAGGACTTGGGCGACATTGAGATTTTATGCAGCGACAAAACCGGCACCATCACCGAAAACAAACTTGTTCTTGAAGAAATTTTTTCCCGGGATAAAGAAAAATGCCTGCTTTACGGACTGCTTTCCTCGGCTCTTGTCAAAGAAGAAATTGATTCCAGCCAGAATTGTTTTGACCAAGCGCTTTTTCAAAGAGCCGGTCCGGAAATTCAAGAGCAGCTTTCCCGATTCCGGCAAATCCGGGAAATTCCTTTTGACAACAATCGTTTAAGAAACAGCGCTCTTTTGGAAGACAATTCCGGTCAAAAAATTTTAATTGTTAAAGGTGCGCCGGAGGTTGTCCTGAAGCTTTGTTCGGATTTCGGGAATCAGCAGAATTCCGAACAAATAAAAGAAGAAATAAGAAACCAGGGCGAAAGAGGCAGAAGGATTTTGGCCCTGGCTTATAAAGATTTCAGCCGAAATAATTATTCCGAGGAAGAGGAGAAAGATTTGAAGTTTTTGGGTTTTTTTGCTTTCAGCGACCCTTTAAAGAAAAGCGCTAAACCGGCTTTGAAATTGGCGAAAAAATTGGGTCTTCAGGTTAAAATTTTAACCGGCGACTCTTTGGAAGTAGCAGCGGCAGTAGGTAAAGAAATCGGTTTGGTCAAAGACCAAAAAGAAGTTGTTTCAGGCCAAAACTTGGAATCTTTAAGTGAAGAAGATTTTGAGGCGGCTTGCCAGAATTTTCAGATTTTCGCCCGGCTATCTCCCAAAACGAAATTCAGGATTGTTGAATCCTTGCAGAAAAAATTTGAAGTCGGTTTCCTGGGCGAAGGGATTAACGACGCGCCTTCCTTAAAAAAGGCCAATGTGGCAATAGCCGTAAAAGACGGAGCCGATGTTTCCCGTCAATCGGCAGATATTATTCTGCTCCGGAAGGATTTGAGAGTGATAATTGAGGGAATTAAAAAAGGAAGAAACATTTTTTCCAACGTAAACAAATACATCAAATGTACCCTGTCTTCCAATTTCGGAAATTTTTATTCAATTGCTCTAATTTCCCTTTTCATTCCTTTTTTGCCGATGCTGCCGATTCAGATTTTGCTGGTCAATCTGCTTTCCGATTTTCCTTTGATTGCCATTGCTTCGGATAAAGTTGATTCGGAAGAACTGAAAAAGCCCAAGACCTGCCAGTTAAACCAGCTTGTTTTTTTAATGTTCCTGCTGGCCCTTATCAGTTCTCTTTTTGATTTGGCTTTCTTTTTCCTGTTTTTCCAAACCGGCGCCAAGACCCTTCAGACCCTCTGGTTTATAGAAAGCATTTTAACGGAAATCGTTTTGATTTTCTCCATCAGGACCAACAAATTTTTCTTAAAAACCAAAGCGCCCGGCCTTGCTTTGCTCTTTTTCGCTCTTTTGGCAGCGGCTATTACTTTAATCCTGCCCTTCACCATTTTCGGCCGGGAATTTTTCAGCTTCGCCTTGCCTTCAATCCCCCAAATTTCCCTTGTCTTATTTCTGATTTTTGCTTATTTCCTGGCCAGCGAAATCACCAAACTGGCCTACTTCCGCTATCGCAGGACTTGACAGGATAAAATCATTTCAAAAAGCGGTTTTCGCAAGAATAAGACCGCTTTTGTTTTTGAGGGAAATGAGTATAATAGAAATATGTCTATTTTTAGGAAAATTTTCGGGGATGCACGGGAGAAGCATCTCTATTATAGATAAAATAACATTATGATTAGTAAGTTTGTAAGAGGAAAAACATTAGTTTTTATTGACGCAGCCAACCTTGAGAGTTCGGTAAAATCTTTGAATTGGTGGGTGGATTATAAAAAACTTTATGATTATTTAAAACGGGAAACAGAATTAGTAAGTATTCGGCATTATTGCCCTCGTCTTAGCGACAATGGACAAGATAAATTCTTCACAGTTTTAAAAAATATCGGTATTAATCTCATTACCAAACCACTAAAAATAATTACCGAAGCAGGCAGGTTTAAGGGTAAATTACGAAAAGCAAATTTCGACGTAGAAATAACTCTTGATGCTCGCGAATTGATGAGCGAATACAAAACTTTTATATTGTTTTCTGGCGACAGCGATTTTGATTATCTGGTAAGGTTTCTCCGCCGAAATAATAAACGAGTAGTAATAATTTCTAGCAAACATCATATTTCTAAAGAATTGATAGCCAGTTGTAATAAATATATCGATCTTAAAAAACTCCGGAAATATATTGAGCGGATTAATAAATAATAAATAAAACAAGGCCCGTCTTTTGCAACGGGCAGTTGATGACAGCCTTATTCAGGCTGCATTTTTATTATAGCAAGCCCAAAAACCCTGTCAAGGGCTTGACAAATTATATCAATGCGTGATATAACACAACCAGTAAGCGGAAAATCTTTTCCGCCCATAAAAATAAAAAAATCTGGAAAAGATAATTATAGAAAGAGAGGTTTAAAAATGAATCCAATGGCAAAAGAAATACTTGTTTTCTTCTATAGGGTGTTTGTTCTCTTCTGTTGCGTAGTTATCGGAGCGATAATATCTAGTTTCATCGATGACTACACTGGAGTAAACCAACGCCTCGAAAGTATAGGTACTCTTAAAAAATGTTTTCATGGGGTTACTCTTATATTATGGGGTGCTGCGATCGGTGCGGCCTGGAAAAATTTGTCAAAGAGTTTTTAACTAGAAAGTAATCTAAAACTAGTGTCTAAAAAGCGATTCTTGCGAAGAGAACCGCTTTTGTTTTTGAGGGAAATGAGTATAATAGAAATATGTCTATTTTTAGGAAAATTTTCGGGGATGCCAATGAGCGCTATCTCAAAAAGCTTGAGTCGCTTTTGGAAAAAATCAATTCTTTTGAACCGGTTTTTGAGAAACTTTCTAACGAGCAGTTGAAAGAAAAAACCGCTGAATTTAAAGAGCGGCTGGAAAAAAAAGAAGGGCTGGACGATATTTTGCCAGAGGTTTTTACTTTGGTCCGGGAGGCCTCAAAAAGAACTCTGGGCCAGCGTCATTTTGACGTCCAGATGCTGGGCGGAATTGTTTTGCATCAGGGTAAAATAGCGGAAATGAAAACCGGAGAAGGCAAGACCTTGGCCGCCACTCTGCCTCTTTATCTCAACGCGCTCAGCGGAAAAGGCGCCCATTTAGTAACGGTTAACGATTACTTAGCCAAGAGAGACACGGTCTGGATGGGACAAATCTATGATTTTTTAGGACTTTCGGTCGGGTGTATTACTCACGAAGCGGCTTTTTTGTATGATGCCACCTACACGTCGGAAAATTCCAAATCCCAAACACCAAATCCCAATCAAATTCAAAATTCAAAAACCCAAAACCGGAATAACGAACGGGACAAAGAGCGGGATTTGCTCGGAGGATTTAAAGTAGTTGAAAGTTATTTGAGGCCTTGCTTAAGAAGAGAGGCCTATTTAGCCGACATTACTTACGGCACCAATAACGAATTCGGTTTTGATTATCTCAAAGATAATATGGTTTACGATTTGGGCCAGCAGGTTCAGCGGGAGTTTAATTATGCCATTGTTGACGAGGTGGACTCAATTCTAATTGACGAAGCCAGAACGCCTTTGATAATTTCCGGCGCCGAAGAGGAATCAACGGAAAAATATTACCAGTTTGCCGAAATAGTCGGCCGTTTGAAAGAAAAAGAGGATTATGAAAAAGACGAAAAAATGCGGGCCAGCACTTTTACCGAAGAGGGACAGAATAAAATCGTTCAATTTTTGGGTCGGGATCCCTGGGCTGAAAACGACATTGCCACCACTCATCAACTGGAAGCGGCGCTCAAAGCCAGATCTATGTTTGAAAAAGACCGGGATTACGTGGTAAAAAACGGCCGGGTTATCATCGTTGACGAATTTACCGGCCGCTTAATGCCGGGCCGGCGCTGGTCAGCCGGTCTGCACCAGGCGGTTGAGGCCAAAGAAAGAGTGGAAGTTCAAAAAGAATCAAGGACCTTTGCCACTATTACTTTTCAAAATTATTTTCGGATGTATCAAAAATTAGCCGGTATGACCGGCACGGCCCTTACTTCGGCCGAGGAATTTGACAAGGTTTATAATCTGGAGGTCGTTGCCGTGCCGACCAATGAGCCGATGAAAAGAGAGAATTTAGCGGATAAAATTTATAAAACCTTTGAGGGAAAAATGAGGGCCGTTGTTCAGGAAATCAAAGAAAGGCATAAAAAAGGTCAGCCGGTTTTGGTCGGTACCGTCTCTATTGAGAAAAACGAGCGCTTAGGGAAACTGCTGGAAAGAGAAGGTGTTGCCCATCAGATTTTGAACGCCAAACAGCACGAGCAAGAAGGAGAAATCATTGCCCAGGCCGGCAGGGAAGGCGCGGTGACCGTTGCCACCAATATGGCCGGCCGGGGAGTGGATATAATCTTGGGAGGGAATCCCCAAGACCCTGAGCGGAGTCGAAGGGTTTGCGGCCTGGGCGGTCTTCATATAATAGGCACGGAAAGGCACGAAGCCAGAAGAATTGACAATCAGCTGCGGGGTCGGGCCGGTCGTCAAGGCGATCCGGGTTCTTCCCAGTTTTTCGTTTCCTTGGAAGACGATTTAATGCGAATTTTCGGCGGCGATAAAATAAAAGGCTTGATGAGCGCTTTAAAAATTCCCGAGGATCAGCCGATTGAAGCCAGATTGGTTTCCCGGGCCATTGAATCGGCCCAGTCAAAAGTCGAAGGGATGAATTTTGATTTGCGAAAGCATATTTTGGAATACGACGACGTGATGAACAAGCATCGGGAGGTTTTCTACAGGAAACGCCGGGAGGTTTTGGAAAAATCAAAAATCAGTTTAAGGCCCTATATTTTAGAGATTGTCAAGAAGGCCGGATTCTCGGAAGAGGATTATCAGAAGCGGGAAAAAGAAGTCGGCGAGGAAAATATGGCTCATTTTGAAAAAATCGTTTGTCTGCGGATTTTGGATGCGCTTTGGCTGGAACATCTGGTTAATATGGAGCATTTAAGGGATTCGGTTCGGTTGAGGGCTTACGGTCAGCAGGATCCTTTGGTAGAATATAAATCAGAGGGTCATAAAATGTTCCGGCGCCTGCTGGAAACCGCGGATTCAGCCATTGCCAGGGCGATTATGAAAACGGAAATAAGATTTCAGGCCTCGCCGCCGAGGGCGGCAGTAAGGCCGCCGTCGGGCCGAAGCGCGAAAATAGGCCGCAACGATCCCTGCCCCTGCGGAGCGAAGCACCCGGACGGCAGACCGGTTAAATATAAGCATTGCCACGGGAGACAATAAACAAGGCAACGCAGAGACGCAGAGGCAACGCAGAGACGCAGAAGAGACGAAGACGCAGAAAATAACCTTCCGCGCTTCCGTTTATTCTGCGTTTCTGCGGTGCCAAGAAATATATTATGACACCCAGCGACCTGAATAAATTAACCGAACAAGTCATCGGTATCGCAATCAATGTCCATAAACAATTAGGTCCTGGATTGGCTGAAAAGATATATCAAAGGGTATTGTATCTTGAATTGAAGAAAGCGAACCTTAAATTTGAAAGAGAGCGCAAGGTAACAGTGAGTTGGGGTAAAGTAATTGTCGGATATCATATCGTTGATTTCCTCATCAACGATATATTAATTGTAGAAATCAAGGCAACGGGAGAAACCCAAGAATTGCACAAATATCAGTTGTTATCTTATCTTAAAGCAGCCGATAAGCCGCTTGGACTACTATTAAATTTCGGAAGTCCGACTCTCGGAATAAAAAGAGCGGTGAATAATTTATAAGAAGTGTCATGGGAAATAACAAAATTCGCAAATTAGCATTATGCCCCCTGAAATCAAAAACTTAAAAAAGGTGGCTAAGCGGATATTAAAGGCGGTTAAAAAGAAGGAGAAAATCGTGATTTACGGCGATGCGGATTTGGACGGCGTGACCTCGGTTATTATTCTGGAAGAGTGCATCAAAAATTTGGGCGGCAAGGTTTCGGCG
This sequence comes from uncultured Candidatus Saccharibacteria bacterium, assembly GCA_964395685.1. Taxonomy (GTDB): domain Bacteria; phylum Patescibacteriota; class Minisyncoccia; order Minisyncoccales; family GWA2-38-27; genus CAYNAT01. Next base: position 10,429 of record CAYNAT010000016.1, read on the forward strand.
ATTTATTTTCCGGACCGGGAAAAAGACGGCTACGGCATCAGCCCAAAAGGTTTGGACTGTCTGAAAAAACAAGCGCCGGCTTTGTTTTTCGCTCTGGACTGCGGTATCGGCAATTTTAAAGAAGTGAAAATGGCCAAGCGATTGGGTTTTGAAGTAATAATCATTGACCACCACGAGATATTGGACAAACTGCCCAAGGCCGATATTATCGTTGACCCCAAGCAAAAAGGCGACAAATATCCCTTCAAGCAGTTTGCCGCGGTCGGTCTAATTTTCAAATTGGCCGAAACTCTTTTAGAAAAAAAAATGTCCGAGGCCTTGAGAAAGGACTTTTTGGAATTAGCGGCAATCGCCACTATCGCCGATATGATGCCCAGAACCGATGATAACGAAAAAATGATTATAGAGGGTTTGAGTTCTTTGAAAGAAAGCTGGCGGCCCGGCCTGCAGGCCTTGCTGAAACTGAAAGATTTTCAATCCTTGACTTTGTTCCAGCAGGTGAATAAAATAAATTCTCTTTTGAATATCCGCGACCTTGAAAATAATTTGCCGGCCGCCTTTCGTCTTTTAACGGCTAACGACCAAAAAGAGGCGGATAATTTGGCAAAAACCCTTCTGGAAAAGAACTTTGAGAAAAAAGAAAAAATCAGGGAAATCAAGGACGAAATTGGAGAAAGGGTTTCCGGCAGAAAGCCGGAAGCCGTTATTTTTGAAGGAAGCGTTGATTGGGAATTGATTTTTTTGGGAGTGGTTGCTTCAATGCTGGTTCAGAAATATCAAAGGCCGGTTTTTCTTTACAAAAAAGGCGAAAGAGAAAGCTGGGGCAGTAATAGGGCGCCGGCCGGATTCAACACGGTGGCCGCGATGAAATCCTGCTCCAAAATTCTGATTACTTTCGGCGGCCATAAACAGGCCTCGGGCTTCAGAATAAAAAACGCGAACTTGGAAAAATTCAAAGAGTGTTTGGTTAAGTATTTTAGATAGTTTTAAGTTGTCAGTTTTTAGTTTTTGTTAAAAATTTTTAAACCAGAAACTGAATAACTAAAACCAATAACCAAAAACTAAAAACCATAATGAAAAAGATAATCATTTACACTGACGGCGGGGCGCGGGGCAATCCCGGCCCGGCCGCAATCGGAGCGGTTTTTTGCAACGAGAAGGGTCAGTTGCTTAGAGAATATTCCCAGTATCTGGGTGATAATTTGACCAATAACGAAGCCGAATATCAAGCGGTTATTCTCGCTTTGAAAAAATTCAAGGCGCTTTTCGGTAAAGAACTGGCAAAAAATTCCGAAATTAAAATTCTTTCCGACTCGGAACTTTTGGTCAGGCAGTTAAACGGCCAATACAAGATTTTGGAGCCGAAACTCCAGCCCCTGTTTTTGGAAATCTGGAATCTGAAATTTGATTTCAAAAAAATAAAATTCAAGCTTATTCCCCGCCTAAAAAACAAACAAGCCGACAGATTGGTCAGCCAGGCCTTAAATAATGAATCCCGCAGCCAAAAACTGATTTAGAATCAGAGACCCGGGTCTCGGTAAACTAAAAAACCCCGCTGTAAGCGGGATTTTTTAGCGTCCTGGCAGGATTGTAAGCCGAATTCTGTCTTGCCTTGTTAAATAATTCCGCTTTCAGCGGAATTGCTGCAGAGCAGCATTTAACAAGGTGAAATGATCATCTATCTAAGCGAACTACTTTTCCTCCTGAAATGATAAAACATTTCAATAGAGTTTGTTCTTGCGCTCGGCAAGGATTTAGCCGTTTCAAACAAACTTTAGTTTGTTTTTCCTCCGTAGCTTTGGCGTAGGAGGACACCCAAGTTATAGTTTGTATCGCCCTCCTATGCGTAAAGCTTCGGAGGGCGGTTTAATCCTTTCGGATTAAACCGTCTCTGTTCGCACCTCTTTCCCGTCCCGCTTACAGCGGGACGGGAGGCGGTCTTATTGGGAGCCGCTGCCTTTTATCCCGCCCATAAATTATGGGCGGGAGAGTGTTCGGACTTTCCTCCCCGCCCATAATTTATGGGCGAGGCGATCACTCATCCTGTCAAGACGCTTTTATCTTAGCAAAATAAAACTTATTTGTCAAATGGTGCCTGGGGTGGGAGTCGAACCCACACGAGATTGCTCTCATACGATTTTGAGTCGTACGCGTAAACCAGTTCCGCCACCCAGGCAGATAAACTATTCTGCCACAGATTTTTTGAATTGGCAATCTTTGTTAGAGCATTTTATTTTTTTGTTTTTCTCCGCCAAAAGCGAGCCGCATTCCGGACAATTCTCATTTATTGGTTTATCCCACAAAGCAAAGTCGCATTTTGGGAATTGATTGCAGCCGTAAAAGATTTTTCCCTGCCTGCCGGCAGGCAGGCCCTTTCGGGTTCTTTTTTCAACGATTTCTCCCTGGCCGCATTTCGGACATTTTATGCCCAGAGTTTTTTTCTCCAGCGGTTCGGTGTAGCGGCACTTGGGAAAGGCGGAGCAGGCGTAAAATTTCCCGAATCTGCCCAAACGGATTACCAAATCCGAACCGCACTTGGGACACTTCTTGTCGGTTTTTTGAACGCTAATTTCTTTTTTATCCACTTCCTGATATTTTTCCCGGAGATTTTTTTCAAAAGGCCGATAAAAATTATTGCAGACTTTGGTCCATTTTCTTTCGCCTTCGGCGATTTTGTCCAAGTCGTTTTCCATATTGGCTGTAAATTTAAAGTCAACAATCTCCGGAAAGTGCTTAACCAGTAAATCGTTGACTATTAAGCCGATTTCAGTCGGCTGAAATTTTTTTTGCTGATTTTTTTCAATGTAATTTCTTCCCTGAATCGTTGAAAGAATCGGGGCGTAGGTTGAGGGCCGGCCAATGCCGTTTTCTTCCAAAGCCCTTATCAGGGTGGCTTCGCTGTATCTTGCCGGCGGCTGGGTAAAATGCCGGGAGGGGATGAGTTCCAGGAGTTCTAAAATCTCGTTTTTCTCCAGCTCCGGTAAATCGGTTTCCTCAAATTTGAGCGGATAAACTTTTAAGAATCCCTCAAATTTTAAAATCTGTCCGCTTGCCCGGAAAATGAAGGAGCTTAGCTCCTTCATTGCTTCAATATCCACGCTCGTAGCGTCAAAAAGAGCCGAAGCCATCTGGCTGGCGATAAATCTTTGCCAGACCAGCCGGTATAATTTCTGCTGGTTTTTTTCCAGCTTCAGGTCTTCCGGTTTTCTGCTGCTGGAAGTCGGTCTGATTGCTTCGTGGGCTTCCTGAACCTTGCCTTTGGCTTTATATTTTCGGAAAAAGCCGGGCCAATATTCTTTGCCGAAATTTTCTTCAATGAATTTTTTGGCGCCGAGCAAAGAAAGTTGGGAAAGATTCAAAGAGTCGGTCCGGTGATAAGTAATCTGGCCTTTTTCGTAAAGCTGCTGGGCCAGAGCCATTGTCAATCGCGAGGGAAATTTAAATCTTTTCCAGGATTCTTGCTGGAGAGTGCTGGTGGTAAAAGGCGGCAGGGGATTTCTTTTCGTTTCTTTTTTTTCTATTTTTTCAACCTGATATTCCGCGTCATTCAAATCCTCAACGATTTTATCCGCTTCTTTTTTGTTTTTAATCTCTAACTTATCAATAACTTTCCCGTTTTTTTTAACCAATTTAGCTAAAAAAGATTTGTTATCTGTGTTAATCTGTTTTTCATTCGTGTCAATCCGTGATTGCAGCCTTGCTGTAATTTCCCAGTATTCTCGGGCTTTGAAGTTTTCAATTTCCCGCTCTCTTTCCGCTACCAATCTTACGGCTACTGACTGGACCCGGCCGGCCGAGAGGCCTTTGGCGACTTTTTTCCATAAAAAAGGCGAGAGTTTGTAGCCGACCAGGCGGTCTAAAATTCTTCTGGCCTG
>CAYNAT010000017.1:0-13564 GCA_964395685.1 uncultured Candidatus Saccharibacteria bacterium
TGAGGCGGAAAAATCAGGCGTTTATAATATTGAGAAACTATGCTTTGGTTGATAATTGCCGTCATTTCCTATTTTCTTTTTGCTCTGGCTTCATTGGGAGACAAATATCTTTTAATCGGGCCGCCAAATCCCAGGGTCTATGCTTTTTTTGTCGGAATTTTGGGAATTTCGGTTTTAATTTTAATTCCTTTTGTCGGTTTTTCAATTCCTGATCGTTTCCAGCTTATTGTTTGCTTTGCGGCCGGCGCAGTTTATCTTTTTGCTCTTTTGGGTCTTTTTGAGGGATTGGAAAAATTTGAAGCGTCAAGAATTATCCCGGCGGTCGGCGGATTTCTGCCGATTTTTACTTTTCTTTTGGTCTATTTTTTGTTCGGCTCAAAAGAAATCCCGGGCCTTAAAGAAATTATTGCCTTTGCTTTACTTATTAGTGGAACCGTTTTAGTTACCAGAAATCCCTCGGTTAAAATTTCCTGGCAGAGTTTTAAAATTTCAATCATCACCGCCCTGCTTTTTTCCCTTAGTTTTATCCTTGCCAAATATGTTTATTTGAATCTTTCTTTCTGGACCGGTTTTATTTGGTTGAGAATCGGCACTTTTTTAACCGCCTTGTCTTTGCTGTTTTTCAAAGAAATAAGAAAAGGAATTTTTTCCCAAAGAGCCGGTTTCAACAAAAAAACCGCTTCTCTTTTTATTCTCAATCAGGGAATCGGCGCCCTTGCCTTTATTCTTCAAAATTGGGCAATTGCCTTGGCCGGTTTGGTTTATCTTTCCCTAATTAACGCTCTTCAGGGCCTGCAATACCTTTTTCTCTTCGTCTTTGTTCTGATTTTCCCCGGAATTTTGAAAGAAAAAATTTCCCCAAAAATTATTTTTCAAAAAATAACAGCGCTTTTACTTATCGGTTTTGGTCTGTTAATATTAACAATGTTATGAGAAAGATGATTTTGCTGGTTTTATTATTCCTAATAATCGCTACTTCGGGATTTTTTTTCCTCGGTTTTGCCAGGCCGGCCGAGAACATTACTTGGGGAGTTAATTTTTCCCAAAAACAAGCCGAACTTCTGGGTCTGGACTGGAAGAAAACTTATCTGGCAATTCTGGACGATTTGGGCGCCGAGAATTTGAAAATAGCGGTTCACTGGGATTTTATTGAAGGCAAGGAAGGGGAATATTATTTTGATGATTTGGACTGGCAGTTGGCCGAGGCCGAGAAAAGAGAAGTAAAAGTTATTTTGGTTGTCGGGATGAAGACGCCTCGCTGGCCCGAATGCCATATTCCCCAGTGGCTTAAAGACAAGGAGCCGGAAATTAAAAACCGGAAACTATTGGAATATCTGGAAAAAATCGTAAGCAGATACAAGGATTCGCCGGCTATTTGGGCCTGGCAGGTGGAAAACGAGCCCTTCTTTTCTTTTGGCGAATGTCCGACTTTTGACAAGGATATACTGAAAGAGGAGGTCGCTTTGGTTCGCTTGCTTGATTCCCGGAAAAGGCCGATAATAATTTCCGAGAGCGGCGAATTTTCTTTTTGGTTCCGGGCGGCCAAGATAGGCGATATCGTCGGTACCACTCTTTACAGACGGATTTGGTCAAAAGAATTTAAAATTTATTATACTCATTTTTTTCCGGCTGCCTTTTATCACCGCAAAGCCCAAATTGTCAAAGCGTTTTTCAATAAAAAAGTAATCTGCGTGGAACTCCAAGCCGAACCCTGGGGCCCGGAATTGATTTACGACTTGTCTTTAGCCGAGCAGGAGAAAAGCATGGATTTAGAAAGATTCCAGAAAAACGTTGAGTTTGCCCAAAAAACCGGGCTGGACGCTTTTTATTTCTGGGGCGCTGAATGGTGGTACTGGCTGAAAGAAAAACAAAATAAGCCGGAAATCTGGGACGAGGCAAAGAAACTTTTTCAATAATTCGCATACAGAAAAAAGCCAGATTCACAATAAAAATGGAATCTGGCTTCGGAGGAGGGTGATGAAAAGCAACTTCAGGATGAAAAATACGCTTTTTTCACTTTTTTATAATTATAATAACTAATAAAAGGACAAATTGTTCTATTTTTAATTTAGCAAAAGCAAGATGACTTGTCAAGTGTCCATTATCATTCCAACCCTGAACGAGGAAAAATTTCTGCCTTTTTTACTGGAGTCCATCAAAAAACAGGACTTCAAAGATTACGAGGTAATTGTGGCTGATGCCGGTTCCAAAGATAGAACTCTGGAAATCGCTAAAAAATATGGAGCTAAGCTCCTTAAGGGCGGTCTGCCGGCTATTGGAAGAAACCAAGGAGCTGAAATTGCTGGAGCTAAGCTCCTTCTGTTTTTAGATGCAGATGTTTTATTGCCAGAATCTTTTTTAGAAAAAAGCTTAAAAGAATTTAGAGAAAGAAAACTTGGTATTGCTTCTTTTCAGCTGGTTCCAATAGAAAGTAAAGTTGCCAGAATGCTTTTTAATCTTTTTTACAATTTTCCGGTTTTGTTTTTGGAGAAGATTCTGGCCCACGCGGCAATGGGGATCTTGGTTAAAAAAGAGTTCTTTCAGAAATTAAAGGGTTTTGACGAAACGATAAAACTGGCCGAAGACCATGATTTAGCCAGAAGAGCGAAAAAAATCGGAAAATTCGGAATAATCAAAGGAGCTAAGCTCCTTGTTTCGATAAGGCGGTTTGAGAAAGAGGGCTGGCTCAAAACCGCTTTAAAATACTTTCTCTGCGAGTTCCATATGATTTTTTTCGGCCCGGTCAGAACCGATCTTTTCCACTACAAATTCAACCATTATTTGAAAAATAATAAATAATTATTATAATAGAAAATATGAATCTCTACGAATTGCCGAAGTTTAATTTTCTTTCCCGGATAAACACCAGAAGAAAGGGTCTGGCCCTGCTGGCTTCGGCGGTTTTCCTGTCAATTATTTTCGGTTTTTTGGCCGGCGCGTTTTCCAGCGCTGTCTTTTATTTCCAAATCAGGGATTATTTGGCCAAAATGAACGTTGAACTGCCGGCGATAAAAGAAACGGTCAAAGAATATCTGCCCCAGACCAGTCAGGAAGAAAAAGTAATCAAGGTCGTAGCCGATGTTTCGCCGGCCGTGGTAAGTATCGTAGTTACCAAGGATTTACCGATTATTGAGCAGTATTTTGAACCCGGACCTTTTGGTCTTCAGATTCCCCAGTACCGGCAAAAAGGCACGGAAAAACAGGAAATCGGCGGCGGCAGCGGTTTTATTGTTTCTTCGGACGGTTTGGTCCTGACCAACAAGCACGTGGTTTTGGACGAGGAAGCCGATTATACTGTTTTAACCAATGACGGCCAGAAGTTTCCGGCCAAGGTTTTGGCCCGGGACCCGGTTGAAGATTTGGCCGTGCTGAAAATTGAACCGCCTTCTTCAACGTCCTTTCCGACGGTAAATTTGGGCGACTCCGACAATTTGGAGAGCGGCCAGACCGTGATTGCCATTGGCAATGCTTTGGGCGAATTTCGCAACACTATTTCAGCGGGAGTAATTTCCGGGCTTGGCAGAAAGATAACCGCTTCCGGCGGCGGACTGGTTGAAACTCTGGAAGACGTTATTCAGACAGACGCGGCAATCAACAAAGGAAATTCCGGCGGACCGCTTTTGAACTTAAAAGGCGAGGTTATCGGAATAAACACGGCAATGGTTCTGGAGGCCCAGAGCATTGGTTTTGCCATTCCGGTCAATAAAGTCAAGAGGGCGATTGAGCAGGTAAGACAAAGCGGCAAAATCGTTTATCCTTTCTTGGGAATCCGCTATCTTTTGGTTGACCAGAAAGTAAAAGAGCAGTACAATCTTTCGGTTGATTACGGCGCTCTGATTATCAAAGGCGAATCGGACGAAAAAGGAGTTGAGCCGGGCTCAGCCGCGGACAAAGCCGGCTTAAAAGAAGGGGACGTTGTTTTGGAATTTAACGGAGAAAAAATCACAACCGAGAACACTTTGGCAAAAATAATTATCAAATACCAGTCCGGAGATGAAGTAGTTTTGAAAATCCTCCGCGAAGAGAAAGAAATGGAGGCGGAAGTGGTTTTGGGCGAAAGAAGCGAGTGAATAAATCAAAATCGTAATAAATTCCCCGGAATTACATCCCTATTCCGGGGCTTTTTTATTTCATCAGAATTAGGCCGAGGACGGGCCTCGGACAAATTTAATTTGACTTTATTTTTCGGAAGGAGTAGGGTGAGAATAGAAGTATTTTACAATTAAAGAGGTAAGAGAATGAAAATTCACAAGGAGAAATAAGATGGCAAAAAAAGTAAGAAAAAAAACTGGGCGTGGGCCCGGGTATTGTTGCTACAGCAAGGAATTTCTTGATGGGATGGCGAATCTTGGGGAAGAGTTGGATGAGAGCGAAGTTGAAAAAAGCCCAAAAAGCGAAAGGAGAAAGAAATGGCGAGAAAAAAGAAATTGATTTTAAGGAGCAGGAAACTTACTAGAGAGGAAAGAAAAGAATTATGCGAGACAGCAATGAAAAGGGTAATGCCCATTTTAATCCAACTTGAGGAATGGCGAGCATCGTCATTAAACAGCCCTTTTCGTTTTTGAATAGCCACGAGATAGTGGGATATATGTAGATTATTAAGCATATATCCTTTTTTTAATTGGGCTTGATTTTTTTGGGAATTTTTGCTACAAAAGAAATATATGCCCCGTAGTAGAATTTCAAATTGGCATTATGTCTATGTTTTATTAAGCAAAAAAGATAAGGGTTTTTACATAGGTTATACCAAGAATTTAGAACAAAGATTAAAAAGACATAATGCCAAAGATAATTTTTCAACGAAATATAGAGCACCATTGGTTTATATCTATATTGAAGCATGTTTAAACGAAGAGGATGCTAAAAGGAGGGAAAATTATCTTAAAACTACTCAAGGGAAAAGATTTTTGAAATTAAGACTTAGAAAATTTTTAAAAAAAAATTGTTGAAATTTTTTGAAATTCACTACAGGGTCACCCCGTAGAGAATTTTGACTTATTTTAGTTAATTAAATGCGGGGTATAAGAATTACAAACAATAAAAATTATTAAGCCTATTACTTAGAATTTTTGATGATTAAAAATAATTTAATTGTCAAAATTCTTCTACGGGGATGAACGGAGGAAACTTTACTCATAAAGCTCAAGAAGCTATTTTAAGGGCCCAGTCCCTGGCCCAGGAAAGAAATCAGTCCCAGGTTGACGCTTTGCATCTGCTTTTGGTTTTGCTTTTTCAGGAAGAAAGCGTTGTTTTGGTCCTGTTGAGAAAATTAGGCGCCGATATAGAGGGATTGATAAAAAAAACCCAAAACGCTCTTAATAATCTTCCGGTGATTGCCGCGCCCCGGGCTTTCGGCCAGTTATATCTGACCCAGGATATGGCTAAGGTTTTGGAAAGAGCCGGTCAGGAAGCAATCAGAATGAGGGACGATTTCGTCTCGGTTGAGCATCTTTTTTTGGCTCTGCTTGATTCAGCCAGCCGGGCAAAAGAAATTTTGGACAAGGCGCCTTTTTTGAAATCAGACGGCGGAACCGCCACTCTGGAATTCGGCAAACTGGATTACGACACGGTTTTGAAATCCTTGGCCCGGATTCGGGGCGGGGCCCGGATTACCGACCCGGAGCCGGAAGCCAAATATCAGGTTTTGGAAAAATACGCCCGAAATCTTACCGCTTTGGCCCAGCAGGGCAAACTTGACCCGGTAATCGGCCGGGAAAACGAAGTCCGGCGCTTAATGCAGGTTCTTTCCCGGCGGACCAAAAACAACCCGGTTTTAATCGGCGAAGCCGGCGTGGGCAAAACCGCCATTGTTGAGGGTTTGGCCCAGCGCATCGTCAAGAAAGACGTGCCGGAATCCCTGAAAGAAAAAGAAATTATCGCTCTGGACCTGGGCGCTTTGATTGCCGGCACCAAATACCGGGGCGAGTTTGAAGACCGAATCAGGGCCCTGCTCAAGGAAATCAGACGGGCAGACGGGAGATACGTTCTTTTTATTGACGAGCTTCATACTTTGGTCGGCGCCGGCGCGGCCGAAGGAGCGATGGACGCTTCCAATCTTTTGAAACCGGCCCTGGCCCGGGGCGAACTGCGGGCAATCGGCGCCACCACCTTGAAAGAATACCAGAAATACATTGAGCGGGACGCGGCTCTGGAAAGAAGATTTCAGCCGATTTACGTTCAGGAGCCGAGCATTGAAGACGCCATCGCCATTTTAAGAGGCATTAAAGAAAAATACGAACTTCACCACGGCTTGAGAATCAGCGACAGCGCTTTGGTGGCGGCCGTTAATCTCTCGGCCCGCTATATTACTGACCGCTTTTTGCCAGACAAGGCCGTTGATTTAATGGACGAGGCAATGTCCGGATTGCGTTTGGAAATTGAATCCGAGCCCAATCAGCTGGACGAACTGAAAAGGGAAATCCAGAAACTGGAAATTGAAAAAGAGGCCTCAAGAAAAGAAAAAGGCAATAAAGCCAAGCTTACGGCTCTCAACCGGCGTTTGGCCGACTTAAAAGAAAAAGCCCTTGCTTTTGAAGCAAGATGGAAAGCGGAAAAAGAACTGATCCAGAAAATCAGGGGCTTGAAAAAGGAAATTGACGATTTGACTTTTCAGTCGGAATTGGCCCAGCGGAGAGCCGACCTTCAAAAAGTAGCTGAAATAAAATACGGCAAGATTCCCGAACTTTTGAAAGAGGTAAACCGGACCGAAAAAGAGCTGGTTAAAATTCAGAAAAACAATCCGGTTCTTAAGGAGGAGGCGGGCGAGGAGGAAGTGGCTTTGGTTGTTTCCCGCTGGACCGGCATCCCGCTTACCCGTTTGATTGAAACCGAAGCCAAAAAACTGGAAAAAATGGAAGAAATTTTGAGAAAAAGAGTGGTTGGCCAGGAAGAAGCGCTTAAAGCCATTGCCAATGCCATTCGGCGCTCCCGGGCCGGCATTTCCGAAGAAAACAGGCCTTTGGGCTCGTTTATGTTTTTGGGTCCGACCGGCGTGGGCAAAACCGAGACGGCCCGGGCTCTGGCCGGATTCCTGTTTAACGATGAAAACGCTCTGGTTCGTCTGGATATGTCGGAGTATATGGAAAAGCACGCTGTTTCCAAAATCATCGGCTCGCCGCCCGGTTATGTCGGCTACGAGGAGGGTGGTCAGCTTACCGAGAGAATCAGGCGCCGGCCTTACAATGTTATTCTCTTTGACGAAATTGAAAAAGCCCATCCCGATGTTTTTAATATCCTGCTTCAGATTTTGGAAGACGGCCGCTTGACCGACGCCAAAGGCCGGACCGCTTCTTTTAAAAACTCCATTTTGATAATGACTTCCAACATCGGCTCGGAATACATTGCCAGAATGGGTTCTTTGGGTTTTCTCGGCCAAAAAGAAGATAGCGAAAAAAAATCCCTGAAAGAAAAAGTTCTTCAGTCCCTGAGAGAGGATTTTAAGCCGGAATTTCTGAACCGGATTGACGAAATCATTATCTTTAATTATTTGAGCAAAGCGGAAATTAAAAAAATAGTTGAGCTGGAACTGAAAAAAGTGGCTGAACGTTTGGCTTTGAAGAATATCAGTATTAAGGTTTCGGAAACGGCCAGAAAACTTCTGGCCGAGAAAGGTTTTGACCCCAATCTGGGAGCCAGGCCTTTGAAAAGATTGATTCAGCGTAAAGTTCTTGACCCTTTGGCCCTGAAAATCGTTTCCGGTCTTATTAAAGAAGGCGAGCGGGTTTCAATTGACGCGAAAAAAGGAGAAATTACTTTGAGCTAAAAGGAACTTAGTTCCTTTTTCTGAAAACAATGGCAAAAAAAATCTTAAAAATCGCTTTTATTCTGATTTTGGGAATGGCCGGAGGGTTTATCGCCGCTTTTATTTTCCTGCGTCAAGAGTTGAGCAAGCAGTCAAATTTGTCTTCTTCCTCTCTTTCCGTAAATGAAAAAAAAGAAATCATTGTGGAAGAAAATAACGCTCTTCAGGAAGCAGCCAGAAAAATTGAAAAATCGGTGGTCGGAATAAAAATAACGACAAAAGAAGGAAAAACAACCTTTGGTTCCGGCTTGGTGGTGACCTCTGACGGTTTGATAATCACCTTGGCCGAGCTTTTGCCAAAGGCCGGCAATTTTGTTTTTTTAGTTGACGGTCAGACCCCTGGCTGGCAAATCTTGAAGAAAGACCTGAACAGCAACTTGGCTTTGGTAAAACTTGACCAGCAAAATTTGAGCACGGTCGGATTTGCCGATTTTCAGGGATTAAAATTGGGCCAGAGAGTTTTTCTGGCCGGAATGATTTTTCAGCAGGATCAGCCCCTGGAAATGGTTAACGAGGGAATTATAAAATTTTTCAGCCCGGATTATATCCGAACCAATATTTTTGAAAAAACGACTTTGAAAGGCAGCCCCTTGTTTAACATTAAAGGCGAACTGCTTGGTCTAAACACCATTGATTCTGAAGGAAAAGTGACAGCAATACCGATTGATAAAATCCGAGAATTCATCGGTTTTTAATAGATAAATCCCATAGAATAAATAGAACAATGGAGAAAGAATTAACAAATTACGCTTTTATTGATAGTCAGAATCTTAATTTAGGAATCCGTTCACAGGGATGGATTTTAGATTTCGGAAGATTTAAAAAATATTTAGAAGATAAATATAAAGTTAAGAAAACCTTTCTTTTTATTGGTTATGTGGCAGGTAATGAATCTTTATACACTTATTTACAGAGAGCAGGATATATTGTTATTTTTAAGCCAACGCTTAAATATAAAAAAGATGGAGAGATGCATGCTAAAGGCAATGTTGATGCAGAATTGGTATTACATTCAATGATTGAATATCCTGATTACGATAAGGCAATTATTGTTTCCGGGGACGGCGACTTCCATTGCTTAATAGAATATTTAGAAAAAAAGGAGAAGTTGGGACGAGTTATTATCCCCAATAGAAAAGCTTATTCTCAACTTCTTTGGAAATTCAAAAAATATATGGACTATATGAATAACTTGAGAGATAAACTCGAAAAACATTATAAATAGAAAAATAAAAAAGGGGTGTCGCTTTAAGGACAAAACCTTAAAGACTTTTCCCCTTCGTGATATTATCATAATAGCAAACCAGTATATATTGTCAATAGCTTGAATGTTAATTGGTTTTTAAAATCAAGGACATTGGACATTTACAATAAAATGGAAAGGGAGTATGTATTATGGACAGCAAAGAGAAAAAACGGAGAATAAAAGAAATGTATGAGCAGAGGAAAAATAATGAAGAGGCTGAAGAAGAGGGCGATTTTAGAGGCCTAGGATTTCTTGATGCCAGATCAAGAACGGAGGTATTTCGGATAGCGACCATCCAAGGCAGCATTAGGGGAACGAAAACTACTTATTTAAGGAGACGCTAATGAAAACCAACCTAAAAAGCGGCGGATGGATTTATTTATTCGCCGTTTTTTAATAAACCTGTTTGTCTACTAAGCGGCCGGATTGGTCAAAGAGATAAACCGTATCGTGGAGCGGTTCCACGATGTCCCGGCCAGTGTAAAGATACCAGTAATTTTTGAGAAAATCCTGGTCTTGGGAATTTTTACTGAAACAGGCGTTGTAATTGAAATTTTCCCGGAGATAGGTTCGGCACTCGTCGTCAAAAGTAAGCTTCAAATCATCGGAATAATCGGGAATCTGGCAGTTGGAAAGCCGGAGAATAATTTCCTGGCAGTAAGGAGTAAGATTGTTTATTTCTTCCAGTTCGGGTTTGCCGGAGCAATAAGTGTAAAAAGAAGGATAGAAGCTGTAATAATTGAGAAAATAACCAAAGCATTTGTTGAGCCGGAAATTTTTGTTCTGGCCCAGAGGATTGGAACCGTTGATTAGATATATTCGGCCGGAATTTTCAATAATAATGTCGTTCGGCGTTTCCCAGGACTGGTATTTTTCTATTGCCTGGGGAACGATGATTTCTCCTTTGCGGGTTTTTACCCGCCAGCCGCTAACGTTGATTTGGTCGCCTTTTTGGAGATTATAACTTAAAGTAATCAGGCCCTGGCTGTAAGAGTTTTTTGCCTGAAGTCCGGAAATTTTCACTTTGCCGAAATAAAGAGAAATATCAGTGGTTTCTTCTGAATTGGAATCACTGCCGGAACCATTGTCGGAGTTTCGATTTTGACTTTGACTTTGACTTTGACTTTGACTTTGGTTTTTGGTTATTGCCTGGGAAACCGAAGCCGAACCATTGGTTGAGCCGGCTTTTTCGGTAAGCTGAAAAAAACCGGGAAAAGACCAGTTTTTTGCCGCGTAATCAAAAAAAGAATAAGCGACAATAACAATAATAGCAATGATTAAGAAAATTCCGGCAGATCGCATAGTAAAACTATTTTACATATTTTAAAAAATAAGTCAACTGGACAATCATTAAAAATCGGATAAAATAAAAAAATGGAGAAGGAAAAGTTGATTAAAGAAAAAATCAGGGAGATTGCGGATTGGCCGAAAAAAGGAGTGAATTTCAAAGATATTACTCCTTTAATTGAAGACGCCCGGCTTTTTCAAAAAACAATTGACTGGCTTGCCGAACCTTATTCCGGCCGAAAGATTGACCCTGTTAAATCCCGCAAAGCGGGAATTTCGCCGAAGGCGAAATCATTTAACAAGGTTGACAAGATTGTCGGCATTGACGCCCGGGGTTTTATTCTGGCTTCGGCTCTGGCTTATAAACTTAAAACCGGCCTTAGCATTGTAAGGAAAAAAGGCAAACTTCCCCATAAAACGATTTCCCGGAAATACGCTTTGGAATATGGCTCAAACACCATTGAGATGCACCGGGACAGCATTTTGTCAAGGCAAAGAGTTTTGCTGATTGACGATGTTTTGGCTACCGGCGGCACGATGAAGGCGACCGTTGATTTGGTGGAAAAATTGGGAGGTAAAATTATTGGCTTGGATTTTTTGATTGAATTGAGTTTTTTGAAAGGCCGGGAAAAATTAAAAGGATATAAAATAAGGTCTTTGGTAAAGTATCAAACATAATTTGCTCGGCAATAACTCTTTTAGGCACCGACTTCAAAATCTCCAGCGAGATTTTGGACCTGCTTCTCGCCCCGCCGTCCCGCTTTTAGCGGGACACCATGCCCGCTCGCCTGCGGATGGTCCTAAAAGCCATATTCCCTCAATTATTTATGTCAAAAGAACAGGTTAAAATCGCTTTAATCGGCGGCACCGGATTTTACGATTTTTTTGAAGGCGAGAGCGAAGAAAGAGAAATCAAGACAGATTTCGGTCCGCCTTCGGACAAAATTATGGTCGGCGAATTATTCGGCCGGAAGGTTGCTTTTCTGGCCCGGCACGGCCGAAAACACCATTTGCCGCCTCATAAAATTCCTTATCGGGCAAACATTGCCGCCTTAAAAGAGTTGGGCGTGGAAAGGATTATCGCGCCGGCCGCGGTCGGCTCTTTGAGAAAAGAAATAAAGCCCGGCGATTTTGTGCTTTGCGACCAGTTTATTGACCAGACCAAGCGGAGAGAAGACACTTTTTTTAACGGGCCTCAAGTGGCTCACATTGAAATGGCTTATCCTTACTGCTCGGAACTGCGGGGAATTGCCGCTTCGGAAGCGAATAAACTTAGTTTTCCCGTTCGGGCCAAAGGCACGGTAGTGGTGATTGAGGGTCCGCGGTTTTCCACCCTGGCTGACAGCTTGCGTTTTTCCCAAATGGGCGCTGACCTGATTAATATGACCCAGTATCCGGAAGTGGTTTTGGCTTCGGAAATGGGCATCTGTTATTTGAACGTTTCCTTGGTTACCGATTACGACGCCGGTATTTACGCCCAGGGTAAAGTCAAGCCGGTTTCCATCGCTGAGGTGCTGAAAAACTTTGAGAAAAATACCCAGAAATTAAAAGAGTTTGTTTCGGCCCTGATTAAAACCGTTCCCGAAAAAAGAAGGTGCAGCTGTCAGAAGAAAGCCCAGCAAGCCCTGCTCTCTTAAAATCCCGAAATGGGCTTGACAAAGATATCTGGTTTATGTTATAAGGAATTATATGAAAAAAGAAATTAAAAGCTCAATAGTTTCCTGGACCGTGATTGGATTGGCTTTTGTCGTTGCTTTGGTGGTGATTTTCCAGCAGGGCCGGTTGCTTGACAAACAGCTTAAAGCCACTCTTTTTCCGGTCGAATACGGCAGCGAAGAAGGCATCGGCAAAGAGTTGATGAACAAGGCAATGGACCAGGCCAGAAAAATCGCTGTGGCCGGCTGTTTGAAAAAGGCCTTTGAAGAGTTTGAGAGCGGCTGGAATCAGGAATGTAAGAATCTTGGCCTGGAAGAAAGATGCGATTTGCCCAAAGATGCGGCCACTCCTTTACTGGACCAGTACGAACAGCTGCGAGCCGATTGTCAATAAATAGTTATCAAAAAATAATCTAATTTATTCATAATTATTTTTCCCGCTGGCCATTTTTTAGCCGCGGGTTTTTTATTTTTTAATTTTCCACAGAAAAGGGTTTGAGAGGGTTGGGGGAAAAGGGTATAATAAAAGAAAACAATGCGAGAAAAAATAAAAGAAAAAGGTATTATTTCTTTGAAAGTTCAGATAATTTTATTCGTTATTGCCGGAGCGGTTTTGGTTTTGGCCGGACTGGGCGTAACCGGCTGGATTTTGTATCAACGGGGATATTTGTTTTCTTCGGGGAACGGATTTGGCAGTCGGGATTTGACTGTCAAAGAAAAATCCGTGGAAAGCAATGAAGAAACCGAGGAGAGAATTAAAGAACTGGAAGATAAAATCAAAGAGCTGGAAGATAACCAGCAGGTTCCTTTTCCGCCGGACGAATATTTTCTGCCTCCTTTGACCGAAGAGCAGATTTCAGCGGTCGTGGAACTTTGGTGTCCGGACGACAATTATAATTACAACGGTTTTGTAAGCATCGGCTCCGGTTCAATCGTTCATCCCGAAGGGATTATTCTGACCAACCGCCACGTTGTTTCCAACGAGGACTGGAGCGTTATTATGTCTTCGCCCACTTGCTACGTGGGCATTACCGATAACATCGCTTATCCGCCCGAGCCGAAATATATGGCTGATTTGGTTGCTTATTCTCCTCAAAACAACGATTATTTTGATTTTGACGTTGCTGTTTTATATATTTACGACGTTTGTTATGAATGCGAGGGCGCGCCCAAATCCCTGCCTGCCAGTTTTTCTTATCTGGATTTGGGCTATTCCGATGTTTTGGCGCCTGGCGACTATGTGGCAATTGCCGGCTACCCGGCTATCGGCGCCGACACTTTTAATTTTACCGACGGTATAATTTCCGGCCGGGTCGGCGAGTTTGTCCTGAAAACCGATGCCAAGATTGATTCAGGAAATTCCGGCGGCGCGGCCCTGAACAGCCAGAATCAGTTAATCGGCATTCCCACCTGGACAATCAGCGGTCAGGCCGAGAGTATGGGCTATGTTGTTGCCATTGACCAGATTTTAAATTGGTACGAGCAAAAAGTCGTTCCTTCGGAATCCCTGGAAGTGCCCTATTAAATTCAGGGTTGACAGGTCTTTTGGCTTTGTTAAAATAAAAGTAGGACATT
>CAYNAT010000018.1:0-12677 GCA_964395685.1 uncultured Candidatus Saccharibacteria bacterium
AATGAAGATTTTGAATTAAAAAGTAAAAGAGACGGAATAGGAAATAAAATAGTGGATGGAGCGTATCGCACAATGCTTGAGCGGCTTACGAGCAGTAATAACCCAAATTTCTTTTTACTTAATTATAATTTAACAAATCTTGAAGTAATAAATTTTTTGGTTATTCCTAAGCACTTTTTTATCCCTGAAATTATAGAAAAAAGAAAACCGCTTTCTTCAAACGCACGACGAGCCGAATGGGTTGGCTGTAATATTATTCTTAAAAGCATTCCTCAAACTGGAAAAATTTTTTTCATAAAGAATAAGCAGGTCGAGCAAAAAGAAAAAGTGCTTGATGATTGGAAAAAAACTTTGTTTCTGCGAGAAGAAAAAGAGATGTCGACAAAAGGTTGGTTGCTTGATGTGATGCGCTGTGTTGATGATATTGGCAAAAAAGAGTTTACACTTGATGAAGTTTATCGTTTTGAAAACGAACTAAGTAAATTACATCCAGAAAATAAGCATATTAAGGATAAAATTCGCCAGCAGTTGCAATTTCTAAGAGATAAAGGTTATTTGGATTTTGTATCCCGTGGATATTATCGACTTACATAAAAATATGGCTATAAACCTTTTACCACAAATAGCAAAAATTATTTTAAGAATTAATCCCTTTACGAGATTGAAAGTAATGTGCCGCGGATACAGCGAGGATTTAGAAAATTTTACCGAGCTTGTTTGGCGAGACGATAAGGATTTAGATTTTTCTGATCAGGAAATTTATCCACAATTTCAGCTTTGGTATGTTTAAAACCTTATAAGAGATTCGGGCATGTCAAGCAATGCTGATTTCTCTTCATTAGATTTTCCTTAATTTCCGAACAAACGGGTCAATTTGAGACAATTTTAGTTCGAATTTGCGAACATCCACACCGCCTTCGCTCCGCCGCAGCCTTGGCGAAGGCGAGCTTCGCTCCGCCGCAGCTTCGTAACTAAATTCGTAACTAAACCCGGTTTAACTAAACCGGGTTTAACACAGGTTGTTTTGTATTACTCGCCTTTGGCAAGGGCTAAGCATTGAACTTGGCCGGCGCCGGCGGAGCGGAGAGTGGTGGACGCTTCTCTCATTGTTGAGCCGGTGGTGATAACGTCGTCAATCAAAAGAATCTTTTTATCTCTGACCAATTCCGGCTTTGGGCAGAAAAAAGCGTCCTTAAGATTTCTTTCTCTTTCTTCTTTTTTTAACTCCACCTGGGCCGGAGTTTTTTTTATTTTTATCAAAAGATTGTCCTGAACCGGAATTTTAAGAGATTTTGAAAGCTCCCTGGCTATTTCCGCTGACTGATTAAAACCCCGCTTTTTGAGTTTGTTTTTGCGAAGAGGCACCGGGACGATAATAAAATCCTGAAAGTCCTTTACTTTGTTCAAATTGAGCAAATAAGTTATGATTAAAGAAGTCAGAGGTTTTGCCAATTCCCTGACCCAGGGTTGATACTTGAATTGATTTAGCAATTTTTTAACCAGGTGATCGTCGTAAGAAACAGCATAAAAGAATCTATAATCGTACTGCTCCTCAAAAATATCTATTAAAGAAAAACAGTCAGGACAAAGATAATCGCCTTCTTTATGGCAATTAAGACAAAAAGCGGGAAAGAAAATGTCCAAAATAAAATTCTTAAAAATGTTTTTCCACATAGTTTTTATTTTTAATTATAGTATAATAAAAACAAGAAAATGCTAAATAAACTTCGTAATTTATTGAGAATCAAACCGGCTCAATTCTTGGGCGTGGACATCGGAACTTCCGAGGTAAGGATGGTTGAATTAAGTAAAAAGGGCCAGAGCTACAAGCTGGAGAATTACGGCAAAGCCAAAATTTCTTCTTTCCAAAAGCCGGTAAAGATTTTTCAGAAAAACAATCCTCTGCTTTCGGAAAAAGAAATAGCCGGAGCGCTCCGGAATATTTATAAGGAATCTGGAATAAAAACCAAAGAGGTCGGTTTTTCCGTGCCTGACTTCTGCAGTTTTTTCACTTCTCTGGAACTGCCGGAAATGGACAAAGAAGAACTGCCCCAGGCGATTCAGTATCAGGTAAGACCTTACATTCCCCTTCCCTTAGAGGAAGTTACCCTTGACTGGACGATAATTGAGGGTAAGCCCTCAAAAAGCCGTTTAAAAATCCTGGTGGTGGTTATTCCCAATGAAGTGATTTTTCAATATCAGGAAATAGCCCGGTTGGCCGATTTAAATCTGAAATTTCTGGAATCAGAGGTTTTTGCCCTGGCCCGGGCTGTCGCCGGAAATGAAAAAGAAAAAAGGGCAATCGGCTTGATAGACCTCGGAGCCAGAAGCACCACCTGTACCGTCGTGGAAAAAGCCGTCTTAAGAACCAGCTATACTTTTAACATCGCCGGCAACGAATTGACAGAGATTATAGCCAAATCGTTAAATATTGATTATAATAAAGCTGAGGAATTGAAAACAAAAGAGGGAGTGCGTCAGGAAAATTCCAGAAAGGCCTTAATTCCCCTGCTTGATTTAATTCTGGAAGAAATTAAAAAAGTTTTTCGGACTTTCTACCGGGAGGAAGGAAAAGAGGTGGAGAAAATTATTTTAGCCGGCGGCTTAAGCCGGATGCCGGGCTTAAAGGAATATTTCAACGTTGAACTGAAGAAAGAAACGGAAATCGCCGACCCTTTTTTCGCCATCGCCTCGCCGCCCTTATTAAGAGAGGAATTGAAAAGAATAGGACCTTCCCTGGCCATTTCAGTCGGTTTGGCGATGAAGGGATTGGAATAAAATAAATTTATGGCAATTGAAATCAAGGCAAAAAGAAAATCCAAAATTCCGGTCTGGACCTTTGCTGCGGCCGGGATTTTGGCGTTTTTAATTATTTTTTTGGGAGCAAGTTATTTTTATTTTTGGCTTAAAATAAAAAAAATCTCCGGGGAAATCCAGAATAAAGAATCCCAAAATCCTCTTTTAGCTGAATCAATAAAAAAGGAGGAAGAAAAAATTTTACCCCTTCAGCAAAAAATAAATAATTTTGGCGGACTGCTCTCCCAGCACTATCAATCCCTGAAAATCCTGGAGCTTTTGGAAAAACTCTGCCTGGCCAAAGTTTGGTTCCGCGATTTTAATTTTACTGCCGAGGAAAACAAAACGACTGTTTCGGCCCAAACGAATAATTTTTTAATTCTGGAGCAGCAAATATCAATCTTGAAGCAAAGTTCGTTTATAAATAATCTAACCTTAACCGATGTTTCAATAAGCGAAAGCGGAAAAATTAATTTTACCTTTAATTTTCTGGTTGAACCGGAGAAATTATTAAAATAAATGCTCAATTCCAAAAAAATCATTCCTCTTTTATTGGTCGGGGCTTTTGTCCTTTTGCTTTTGGCCGGCTATTTTCTCTGGTGGCCCAAGGAGCAGGAATTCGGAAACAAAAAAAAGGAACTGGAAGCAAAAGACCAGGAAATCAAAGGAAAGCAGGATTATCTTTCGGAATTGAATTCTTTTTCCGAAAAACTCTCCCAATACCAGGCCGAGATTTCTAAAATCAACGACGCCCTGCCCTCGGAACCCTCGGCGGCCGCCCTCTTTAATTACATTGAAAAAGCGAGTTCGGAAAACGGTCTGATTCTGGAAAGCATTGACGTAAGCCAGCTCTACGCTTCCCAGGAACAAAAAGTGGAAAGCAGCGAAGAAAAAATCCAAAAAATGCCTTTTTCCGTTTCCCTCACCGGTTCCTATTCTTCTTTCAAAAACTTTCTTTCCGCTCTTTATCTAAACAGCCGAATGATTAACGTAAGGTCAATCAGTTTTTCTTCTCCGGCCGAAGAAGACAAACTTTTTAATTTTAATCTGGAGCTGGAAGCCCAATATTTCAAGCCCTAAAATTTATTATGCCCGTTAATTTCATTCAAGAAAGAAAAAGGCAAAAATTTTTAGTCCCTATTGTCCTGGCGGTATTTGGAGTCACCCTGCTCGTTCTTTGGTTTGGTTATTTCCGGGGAGGAGAAATTCCGGCGCCGCCCGCGGTTCAACCCGGTCAAATAAAAATAAAAATTGACCTCGGAGTTCTGGAAAATCCCTTCCTGAAGGAAATTCAACCTTTCCCGGCAGTTCCCACTCCCGAATCCGGCCAGGGCCGGGAAAATCCTTTTTTGCCTTACTAAAATGTCTTTAGTTCAACAATTAGTTAAAAAAGGGGTGCTGGAAAAAAGCAAAGCGGCTGCTTTAGAATATGAAATCAACAACTCCGACAAAAGAGAGGAAGAAATAATTCTGGAAAAAAAAATTACCTCGGAAGATTTTCTTTTTGATTTGAAAAGCGAAGCTTTAAGAATACCCCTGAAAACCGTTTCGGCCCAGGAAATTGAATTAAAGGCCCTGGAAACCATTCCTGAAGAATCGGCAAAATACTACCGGATGATACCCTTGTCCAGGAAAGAAAATCGCCTGGAAGTGGGAATGGTTTATCCCGAAGACCTGAAAGCCAGAGAGGCCCTGGAATTTTTAGCCCGGCAAAACGGCTTAAGCTATCAGGTTTTTCTGATTACCATCTCAAACTTCAATGAGATATTAAGAAGATACCGCAGTTTAAAAAAGGAAGTGACCAGGGCATTGGAGGAGCTGGAGACGGAGCTTAAAAAAGAGGAGAAGCCCGAGGTTCGGGCAACCGAAGTGGAAAAAATCGTGGAAGAAGCGCCGATTTCCAAAGTGGTGGCCGTTATTTTAAGACACGCTGTTGACGGAAAGGCTTCTGATATTCACGTTGAGCCGAGCCGGGAAAAATTAAGAGTCCGTTTCCGTCTGGACGGCGTGCTTCATCCCAGCATCTTTTTGCCGATAAGGGTGCTGCCGGCCGTGGTAACCAGAATTAAAATCCTCTCCAACCTGAAAATAGACGAAACCAGAATTCCCCAGGACGGCCGTTTTTCCACCAAAGTCGGCGACCGGATAATTGATTTCCGGGTTTCCACTTTCCCTACCACTCTGGGCGAAAAAGTGGTGATGAGAATTCTTGACCCGGGCGAGCGCAAAGCAAGCTTTGAGGATTTAGGAATCAGCGGCCGAAACCTTAAAGCGATAAAAGAAGGCCTGAAAAAATCCTACGGGATGATTTTGTCAACCGGACCGACCGGCTCGGGCAAGACCACCACTCTTTACGCCATTTTAAGCTTGTTTAACAAAGAAGAAGTCAACGTGATGACCCTGGAAGACCCGGTGGAATACTTTATGGAAGGGGTCAACCAGTCCCAGATAAGACCGGAAATCGGCTATAGTTTTGCCAACGGACTCCGTTCTCTTTTAAGGCAGGACCCGGACGTTCTGATGGTCGGGGAAATCCGGGACCAGGAAACCGCCTCTTTGGCCGTTCATGCGGCTCTTACCGGACACAATCTTTTGTCCACTCTCCACACTTCCAACACTTCGGGAATAATTCCCAGATTGATTGATATGGGCGTTCAACCGTTTTTGCTCCCGCCCACCTTAGGATTGATGCTCGCCCAGCGCCTGGTCAGAAAACTCTGCCCTCACTGCCGAAAAAAAACATCGGCCAGCAAAGAAGCCAAAGAAATAATCGAAGCGGAAATAAAAAAATTCCCGGCTTTGGCTAAAAAAGACCTTAAAACGGATAAAACCGCTTTCGTCTACCAACCGGTCGGCTGCAAAAGGTGCAACAAGACCGGCTACAGCGGCCGAATCGGCGTCTTTGAAATTTTAACCATGACCAAACGTTTGGAAGAAATAATTTTAAGAGAACCTTCCGAAGCCAGAATTCAGGAAGAAGCGATAAATCAGGGAATGATAACAATGAAACAGGACGGGATTTTAAAAGTTCTGGAAGGCATCACTTCTTTGGAAGAAATTCTGCGCGTGGCCGAAGAAAAATGATATGAAAAAAATTTTATTAGTTGAAGACGACCCGTTTTTGATTGACATCTACAGCACCAAGTTCAAGGAGGTGGGCTTTGAAGTGGAAGTGGCTGAAGACGGCGAAAAATGTCTGGAAAAATTGGAGGAAAAAATTCCCGACCTTCTGCTTTTGGATGTTGTTCTGCCGAACTTAAACGGCTGGGAAATCATCAGAAGAATCAAAAAAGAGGAAAGATTAAAAGGGTTGAAAATAATCATTCTTTCCAATCTCGGCGAAAAAGAAGAAATAGAAAAGGGCCTGAAATGCGGGGCCGAGAAATATCTGGTCAAGGCCCATTACACGCCGAGCGAAGTCGTAGAAGAAATAATAAAAATTCTAAAATAACTATGAACTACGCGCCTCTTCTTAAAGATTTATTGGGGCTTACTCTTGACGAGCAGGCCTCGGACCTCCATCTTTCGGTCGGCCATCCCCCGATTTTAAGAATCGGCGGCAGATTGGTGCCCTTGCTCCGAAGAAAAAAAATCTCGGCCGAGGATTCCAAAGGTCTGGCTTTTGAACTTTTGCCGGAAAACTTCCGGGAAAAATTTCTGGCCGAAAAAGAAGTTGATTTTTCCTATAATTTTGAAGGTAAAGCCAGATTCCGGATCAATGTTTTTCTGGAAAAAGGAAACGTCGCTTCGGCCCTCCGTTTCATTCCCTCAAAAATCGCCACGGTTGAAGAATTGAATCTGCCGCCGGTTCTGCACGAATTTATCAGACCTTCCCAGGGATTTCTTTTGATAACCGGACCTTCCAGTCAAGGCAAATCAACCACTTTGGCCGCCTTAATAGACGAAGTGAACCATCTCCGCTCGGAACACATAATTACTATTGAGGACCCGATTGAATATGTTTTTGAGGACGACCGCTCAATTATTGACCAGCGGGAACTGGGCCGGGACACTTTAAGTTTTGCCAAGGCGCTTAAATCAACTTTTCGTCAGGACCCGGATATAATTATGGTCGGAGAAATGCGGGACCCGGAAACAATCGCCACGGCCATAACCGCAGCCGAAACCGGCCATCTGGTTTTAGCCACTTTGCATACCAATTCCGCGGCCCAGTCAATTCACCGAATCGTTGACAGCTTTCCCGGTTATCAGCAAAGTCAGATCCGTTCCCAGCTTTCCGGCTCGCTGCTGGGAATCGTTTCCCAACGGCTGGTACCCAGAATCAAAGGCGGTTTAATTCCGGCTTGCGAAATAATGCTTAATACGCCGGCCGTGGCTAATTTAATCCGGGAAAATAAGATCCACGAAATACCGCTGATTATTGAAACTTCGGCTGAAATAGGAATGATTTCCCTGAACAGATATCTGTCCAACCTGGTAAGGGCCAAAGAGATCGCTCTGGAAACGGCCCAGAATTATTCTTTGAATCCTTCGGAATTAAGAATTCTGGTCAAACGCTAAAATATGAAATTCAATTATCAAGCCCGCACCAAAAGCGGCGACATCCAAACAGGAATGGTTGAAGCCTCGGACCGGGACGCGGCTTTTAACGTTCTGAAAACGCACGGACTTTACGTTACCGCGCTGGAAGAAACCAGCGCTCTGCCTTTTTACGCCAAGAAATTAAATTTTTTTGAAATAACCGGCAAAAAAGACATTGTTCTGTTTTCCCGGCAGGTGGCCATTATGTTTAAATCCGACGTGCCGATAATTGAGGCCTTCCGAAGCATTGCCAGTCAGACCAGAAAGATAAAATTCAAAGAAAAAATCCTCAAAATCGCTCAGGAGGTTGAAGGAGGAAATTCTCTCTCTAATGCTTTCCAGCTCTATCCCAAACTCTTTTCCTCTTTTTACGTCAATATGGTGAAATCCGGCGAGGCCTCGGGAAAAATGAGCGAGGTTTTTTTGTATTTAGCCGACTATTTGGAAAGAGAAAGCGCTTTTCGCTCCAAAATTAAAGGGGCAATGGTTTATCCCGTTTTTATCATCTTTGTTTTTTTGGCCGTGGTTATTCTCCTGATGGTTTACGTAATTCCCCAGCTGACCGAGGTCTTAAAAGGAACCGAACAGGAGCTCCCTTTAAGCACTCAAATGGTAATGGCCGCTTCCGATTTTTTTAAAAAAGAGTGGTGGCTTATTCTTTTAATTCTGACCGGCTTAATAATCGCCCTTTTCCGTTTTGTCAAAAGCAAAAACGGCAAAGATTTTTTTGACAAAAATCTTTTAAAAATACCTGTTTTGGGCACTTTTTTGAAAAAGTTTTACCTTACCCGTCTGGCTCTCAATCTTTCCACTTTGATTTCCGGCGGCCTGCCAATAACCCAAGCCCTGGAAATCACCGGCGAAGTTGTCGGCAACGAAGTTTACCAAGAAATTATGTCTGAGACCCGAGACCAGGTAAGGAAAGGAGAGACAATAAGCTCGGTCCTAAAAAAACATCCTCAAACGATTTCTCCTCTTTTTTATCAAATGGTGGCGGTTGGCGAAAAAACCGGCTCAATGGGCTCTTCTCTCAAAAACGTGGTGGAATTCTACCAGCAGGATATTGACCGAAGCCTGGATAATTTTATCCGTCTTTTAGAGCCGATTTTTATTATTATTTTGGGCGGGGTGGTGGCCGGTTTGATGGGCGCGGTTTTGCTGCCTATTTATTCAACGGGCTTAATGTAATGAATAATCGACTTTACCGGGTCAACTCCCTGCTTAAAAAAGAGCTGAGCGAAATTCTGCTCAAAGAGATTGACTTTCCGGCTAATCTTTTAATTACCATTACCAGAGCCGAGGCCTCTCCCAATTTAAGAGAGGCGAAAATTTATTTGGCAGTGATGCCGGAAGTAAAAATTGAAAAGGTTTTTCAAATTCTCAACAAAAAAATCTACAAAATCCAGCAAGCCCTAAACAAGCGGCTGAAAATGCGGCCGATTCCCAAAATAGTATTTTGCAAAGAAGAAGCGACTGAAACAGCGGCCCGGGTGGAACAACTGCTGGAAAAAATAAAGAAAAACAACGGTTAATGAAAAAAGACCGCTTTTTTAATTTTGGGATTGAAAAATTAACGAAAAATGGTAAAGTGATACTATGGCACGGTAGCCAAGTGGCAAGGCAAGGGTCTGCAAAACCCTTACACGTGGGTTCGATTCCCGCCCGTGCCTCAAAGAATTTGCCCGGGTGTCGTAATGGTAGCCGAAATTGACTTAAAATCAATTGGGGAGTTATCCCCGTGTGGGTTCGAGTCCCACCCCGGGCACAAGAATCTACGATATAGTAAAATTTTTAAAAGAATCTTATAAAAACATCGGATCGAACCATATTTTTTGAAAAAAGAATTTTTTGAATTCATTAAAACTACCCAAGGGGACGATTTTTACTCTTATCCTTCAATAACCCCGGAGATTAACTCCAAATTATACATTTGTACTTGACGCAATCCTTATTTCTGTTATAACATAACATCAGTTCTTTTAGTTATATAAAATAAGATAGTCTATTACTCTATAATTGAGAAAGGAAATAGTCATGTCAATTACGAATCTACGCAGAGAAATACTCGGTGCGTTCACGATTGAAAATGTTACCGAAAGATACCAGGGACTTGTGGAAATTACAAATCTCAAAGACGCGCTGGGGACGAAAGGAAATGTTCTTGTTGTACGAGGAGATTTGGCACTGATCGATAAATTGCCGTACCCGAAATTGGCGAATCCAAAGATGTGGTTATACGAAAATTTAATTCGCTCTCCCAGAATGCAAAAATATTTGAAAGAGTATCCCGGGCACAAGATATTCGACGGAGTTGCTTTCTCCGCCTTAGAGGCACTTGGTTATCATGCAAAACTTCTTGATCGCAAGACGGTGGTAGTGATGGCACACGAGCACATTCCTGATCCAGCCATTTTTAAACGATGGAACATTGAAGTAATACACGCAGATGGTCCGGCTGAGGAGGGGTACGTAAAAAAGCAGGCGGAAGTGCTTAAATTAAGAAATGATATCATACCTTGCCATCAGGCGTTGTATGGGGCGCGGGCTCTCGCACCGATTGGAAATTCGGTCGCTGATTTTGTTGCGGATCAATACGACCTCGACAGTACCTACTGGTGTATCGCATCTGGTTCCAATCTCTACGGCATCGGCAAAAAGATCAAGGAACGTCTCGGTAGTGTAGAAACTGTCGTTGTGGAAACGGAAACCGAGAAAACCATCGATCCCAGAATAAATCCGCATAACAAAGAACAGGTAAAGCGGTATACCATAGAGAAGCTCCGAAAATCTCATTTAGACAGTTGGAATCGTACATTCTCGGGCGTCTTTCCACTCCATGTTGCGAGTCCGAATAGGTACTTGCTTCTTTTTTGGAACATGGTCGGCGATATGTGGTTCGACAGAATGGCGTATGCGCAAGTTGAAGAAATAGCGGGGGTACAGCGTCTATTGAGGGAGACAAATCCGGAGTGGAACTGGACGAGAACAACCGCTCTTACTCTTGTGCCAGCTCTCAAGGAGGCCCGAAAAGGAGCAAATGTTCTCGTTATGTCTTATGGAAAATATCGGGAAAATAAATACAGAGATGGTACCATCATTGATTGTTGGTCATAAGGAGGACAAACCTGTCCTCCTTTTTCTTTTTTACAAAATTGAATCGAAATGACCTTGTTAATAGGTTGAGGTAGAGTCCGTATTCGCGAACTCAAAACTGTTTTATCATAAAAGAATTTTCCGCCAAGAAAAATTAGAATACGCCAAACAAAAAAACAACCTAAAACCCGTCCCGCTTTCAGCGGGACGGGTTTTAAATTTAAGTAAAATTTAACTATTAGCTCTCCAGAATTTCAATATAAGTTATGGCTGAGCCGAAGTCTTTGGCCTGGGAATAATTGGGAAACCAGATGTCAACGTGATAATAACCTTTCTTTTGGTTCATCCGGTCCTCAACCACAAAAACCTTGTCCCCGTACAATTCCGGAATCCTGATTTCAGTGCCGAAAGCCAAAAGATTATTAGCCACAATCCCTTCCTCCACTAATTTGCCGGAAGCGGTAACGTAAGGAGTATCATCGGTCTGCCAGCTGGTGCTGGAATAAGCGGTAACCACCACTTTTATCTTTTTCAAAGGTTTTTGCGGCCCTTCGGGACTGGATACGGCAAGCAAACTGTTCCCCTGAACCGTAATCAAATCCAATTTCGGGCTTAAATCCTGGAAATTCAGATTTTCGGCCAGAATTATCTTTGCCAGACCAAAACCCAAAAAACCGGTAACAAGCCCGGCTATAATTGCGAGAATAACGATTCTCTTGAGTCCTAAATAAGGCTCCTCTTTTTCAATAGAGATTTCCATCTTAAAACCCCTTTAACAGGGGTTTTACCATAATAGCATACCAAAGCAAGCAGTCAAGAGTTTTCGGAGCGGGAGACGGGATTCGCACCCGCGATCTTCTCGTTGGCAACGAGACATTCTACTGCTGAACTACTCCCGCTTATGGTGCCGCGAGTCAGACTTGCACTGACCACCCCAGCTTTTTCAGAGCTGTGCTCTAACTACCTGAGCTATCGCGGCCTATTTTGGGTGGACGGCATAGGATTCGGACCTATAACCTCCGCGATGTAAACGCGATGCTCTGCCGTTGAGCTAGCCGTCCATGTGCCCAGGGCGGGACTTGAACCCGCACGCCCTTTCGGGCACGGCTCCTCAAGCCGTTGTGTATGCCAATTCCACCACCTGGGCGATTTATTTCCCTTTTGTTTTTCTTAAATAATAAAGTTTTGCTCGTCTTACTTTGCCTCGCCTCAAAACTTCTATTTTTTCAATAGCTGGAGAATGAAGCGGGAAAACCCATTCTAAGCCAACGCCGGAAATCACCGCTCTCAAAGTAATGGTGCCGGAAATTCCTTTGCCGTGTTTCCTGGCGATAACGAGCCCTTCAAGGGATTGAAGCCGCTCTTTGTCTCCTTCTTTAACTTTTTGATAAACCTTAAGAGTATCGCCCGGCTTTATTTCGGGAATTTCTTTTTTAAGTTGGTTAAACATAATTCTAAATCTTTTGCTAAATTTGCCCTAAACTCTTTAATTTCTTTGCCGGGCATTTTTATTTTCAACTCGCTGGCGTGTAAAAACTGACGAGTTAATCCTCTGGGCAAGGCGGAATTTTTAAATCCGTAGATTTTATCTCCGGCAACAGGATAACCGAGATAAGACAAATGGCATCTGATTTGATGCTTTCTTCCTGTTTTGGGAAAAACTTCAAGCAAAGTATAATATCTTTCTTGCCCGCCGTAGCCTTGGCGAAGGCGGGCTTTAACTTTATATTCGGTTATCGCCTCTCTTTTGCCCTGACTAGCCGGCCCAAAAGGCAAATAAACTTTCTGCTTTCTCCTGTCTTTGGCTGAACGGCCGATTAAGGTTTCAATCCGGCCGCTCTCGTTTTTTAGATTGCCCGTCACCAAAGCGATGTATTTTTTTTCTACGCTTCTATTTTTATATTGTTTTTGGAGAAAAATCAAGGTCTCCTCGTTTCTGGCGGTTAAAAGAACTCCGGAAGTGTCTTTGTCCAAACGGTGAACTTTTTTCAAGCCGGGATATCTTTTGGAAAGCCGGTTTATCAAATCAGCGGTCACAATCCCGGCCGGCTTGTCAACCGCCAGAACATTTTCGTCCTCGTAAATAATCTTAATCTCCATTTTTCTGTGGGCGGTATAGGATTTGAACCTATAACCTCATACACGTCAAGTACACGCTCTGCCATTGAGCTAACCGCCCTCGTCCTCTTCGGTGCGCCCGGATGGATTCGAACCATCAACCTCGGTCTTATAAGGGCCTTGCTCCA
>CAYNAT010000019.1:0-2159 GCA_964395685.1 uncultured Candidatus Saccharibacteria bacterium
GCAGGAATTTAATAGAAATTAGAAATTAGAAATTATAAATTTTCATGAAGCCCTATATTATTAATGCTTTAGACATCGGCTCCAGCTCTCTGAAACTGCTTTCGGTTGCTAAAAAGCCGGGCCAAGCGGATTTTGAAATTTTGAGCCAGCAGGAGCAGCCGTCAATGGGGATTAGGAAAGGAGTGGTTATTGACGTAAGCGGCGTGGCTGCCGCGATTTCCGCTTTGGTTAAGAAGGCGGAGCAGGACGTTGGCCGGAAAATAGAAAACGTTTACGCCAATATCGGCGGCGGCCATCTTTTTTCCGCTTCCTCAAAAGGCCTGATTTCCGTTTCCCGGGCCGACCGAAAAATTTCCCAGGAAGATATTGACCGGGTTTTAGAGGCGGCCCGGGCGATTTCTCTTTCTTCCAACAACGAAATCATTGATGTTTTCCCCAAAGAATTTCTGGTTGACGGCGAAAAAGGGGTAAAAAACGCTTTGGGTATGGAGGGGATAAGATTGGAAGCGGAGGCTCTGCTCCTTTGCGGTTTCTCCCCTTATCTGAAAAATTCCAGCCGGACCGTTTTGGAGTCCGGCCTTGAAATTGTTGATTTGATTCCCGGTGCCTTAGCCAGCAGCCGGGCCGTATTAACTGGCCGGGATAAAGAATTAGGGGTTTGCGTTTTAGACATTGGTGCCGGCACTTCGGAAATGGCTGTTTTTGAAGAGGGAAATTTGCTCCAGCTTACTGTTTTTCCGATCGGCTCGGGCCACATTACCAGCGATATTGCCGTTTGTCTGAAAACCGACATTGACACGGCTGAAAAAATAAAGCTGGAATTCGGCGGCTGCAGAGGTTCGGGCGACCAAAAAAGGGAAAAGAAGATAAAAATCAACGGTTCCGGAAGCAACGAGCCGTTGGTGTTCAGCCGGAAAGAGTTAACCGGCATTATTGAGGCCAGGGTTTCGGAAATTTTTGATTTAGTCAATAAAGAATTGAAAAAGATTTCCCGGCAGGCCTTGTTGCCGGCCGGGATAGTTTTGACCGGCGGCGGCGCCAAACTGCCCGGCCTGAAATTTCTGGCCAAGAAAGAATTAAAGCTTCCCTGCCGCGTCGCCGCGCCCCGTCTTTCCTCCGCCTTTCAGCAGGACCCGAGATTAGCCACTCTTTGCGGTCTGGTTCTGGAGGGAATTGAGGTTGAAGAGGAAGAAGCCGGTCCTAACGGTTTCGGCCGGGGACTGGGGGAAAAATTAAAAAAAGTATTCAGGATATTCATACCTTAAAATGAAATTAAATGCCAAAATAAAAGTTGTCGGAGTAGGGGGTTCCGGCGGCAATGCGGTTTCCCGGATGATGAAGTGTAAAATCAAGGGCGTGGAATTGATTGCCGTTAACGCCGATGCCCAAGACATTCAGAAAAGCCGGGCCCATCAAAAAATCAGAATCGGCCGAAATCTGACCCGGGGTTTAGGCGCCGGGATGAATCCGGAAATCGGCCGACAGGCAGCCGAGGAGCAGAGAGAGGAAATCAGCGAAGTTCTCAAGGGTTCGGATTTGGTTTTTTTGACCGGCGGTTTGGGCGGCGGCAGCTGCTCGGGCGCGGCGCCGGTTGTGGCGGAAATCGCCAAAAAACAGGGCATTCTTACTCTGGCCGTGGTCACTCTTCCTTTTTCTTTTGAAGGGATTCAGCGAATGGAAATCGCCAAAGAAAGCCAGAAAAAACTTAAAGCCCAGGTTGACGCCTTGATTTCCATCTCCAACGACAAACTGCTTTCAATTTTAGAACCCAAGACCAACGTGGCTAACGCTTTTTGGGTTTGCGACGAAATTTTGAGGCAGGCGGTTCAGGGAATTTCCGACCTGATTGTTCTGCCAGGGATTGTTAATATTGACTTTGCCGACGTCAAAGCGATTATGAAGAATTCCGGTTCCGCTCTTTTCGGCGTTGGCCGGGCAAAAGGTCCGGAACGGGCAAAGGAATCGGCAAAAAAGGCGCTTAATTCTCCGCTTTTGGACCTTTCCTGTAAAGGAGCAAAAGGCGTTTTATTTAATGTTTCCGGCGGCAAGGATATTACTTTAACCGAAATAGACGAGGCGGCTAAAATCATCACCCAGGAGGTTTCTCCGGAAGCAAAAGTAATTTTCGGCGCCATTCAGGACGAAAAACTTCCCAAAGG
>CAYNAT010000019.1:2259-12213 GCA_964395685.1 uncultured Candidatus Saccharibacteria bacterium
ACCAGGGCCGGGATTTTGCTGCCCGAAACCGCGGAAAAAGAAAAACCGGAGCAGGGTCGGGTGATTGCCGTTGGCCCGGGCCGGAAAACCAACGCCGGCAAGGTTATTCCTTTGGGCCTAAGACCCGGGGACAAAGTTTTATTCACCAAATACGGTCCCAACGAAATAAAGGTTGATAATAAAGAATACTTGATTGCCAAAGAAGAAGATATACTTGCCATTATTGAGTAAGCTCAATAATGGAATTTCTAATTACTAATTTTTAATTTCTAAACACTATGGCTAAACAAATTATTTTTCAGGAAGAAGCCAGAAAAAAAATAAAAAGCGGCGCCGACAAACTGGCCGAGGCGGTGAAGGTCACGCTCGGTCCTAAAGGCAGAAACGTTGTTTTGGACAAGGGTTTTGGCGCGCCGACCATTACTAACGACGGCGTCACCATTGCCAAAGAGATTGATCTGGAAGACAGGATTGAAAATCTGGGCGCGGAGATCGTCAAAGAAGTGGCCGAAAAAACCAATGATTCGGCCGGCGACGGCACAACCACAGCCGTGGTTTTGGCCCAATCCATAATCAGGGAGGGCCTGAAAAACGTGGCCGCCGGCGCCAATCCTTTGGCTCTGCGCCGGGGCGTTGAAAAAGCAGTGGCTAAAATAGTTGACCAGTTGAAAAAGATGGCCAAGCCGATTACCACTAAAGAAGAAATGGCCCAGGTGGCAACCATTTCGGCCGAGAGCCGGGAAATCGGGAACCTTATCGCCGAAGTGATGGAGGAGGTGGGCAAAGACGGCGTAATTACGGTTGAAGAATCAAAAACTTTCGGCTTGGAAAAAGAAATCGTTAAAGGTCTTCAGTTTGACCGAGGCTATATTTCCCCTTATATGATTACCAATCCGGAAAGGATGGAAGCGGTTTACGAAGACCCTTTGATTTTAATTACCGACAAAAAAATATCTGCTTTGAACGAAATTCTGCCGGTTCTGGAAAAAATCGCTCAAAGCGGCAAAAAAGAACTGGTTATTATCGCCGAAGAAGTGGAAGGCGACGCTTTGGCCACTCTAGTGGTTAACAAACTGCGGGGAATTTTTAACGCTTTGGCCGTCAAGGCGCCCGGCTTTGGCGACCGGAAAAAAGAAATGCTGGAAGACATTGCCGTTATCACCGGCGGACAGGTAATTTCAGAAGAAGTCGGTTTGAAACTGGAAAACATTGAAATGGATATGCTTGGTTCGGCCCGGCGGGTAGTGGTAAGCAAAGAGAACACAACCATTGTGGAAGGAAAAGGGGAGAAAGAAAAAATTGAAGCCAGGGTCAGCCAAATCAAAAAAGAAATGAAGGTTTCGGATTCCGACTTTGACAAGGAAAAACTTCAGGAACGTTTGGCGAAACTGGCCGGCGGCGTGGCTGTGCTCAAAGTCGGAGCAGCCACTGAAGTGGAACAGAAAGCCAAACAGCACAAAACCGAGGACGCTTTATCTGCCACCCGGGCCGCGGTTGAAGAAGGAATTGTGCCGGGCGGCGGCGTTGCTTTGCTTAGAGCCAGTTTGGTTTTAGACGATAAGGATTTTGAAGGGGAAGAAAAAATCGGCATCAGCATCTTAAAAAGGGTTTTGGAGGAGCCGATTCGTCAAATCAGCCAGAACGCCGGCATAGACGGCGCGGTAGTGGCTCAGAAAGTAAAAGAAAACAAAGAAATTGGTTTTGGTTTTAACGCCGAAAAATTGATTTACGAAGATTTAATGGAATCGGGAATCGTTGACCCGACCAAAGTGGTTCGTTCCGCTCTGCAGAACGCGGCTTCGGCGGCCGGAATGTTCTTGACCACCGAGTGCGTGGTGGCCGAGAAACCGGAAGAGAAGAATCCGGCGGTCCCCGGCGCTCCCCAGATGCCTCCGATGGGATACTAAACGGTTTCGTTTAACAAAAAAAACCGGGTTCCTTCCGGAAGGAACTCGGTTATTTTTTAGTTTAAATCTCTTGACAATAACCTTTGAAAAACTAAAATAAATTAGGGAAAAGAAAAAAATATGACCGAGAGTAAAAAAATTTATTTAACAAAAGAGGGCTTGGAAGGACTTAAAAAGGAATATGAGATTCTGAAGCAGATTCGGCTGGCCAAGACCAAGGGCGAGGCGCCGAAAATTTTGGAGTCCGAGGATTTGAATCCGGAATACCTTGCTTTTCAGGAGGATTTGAATTTTCTGGAAACGAGAATAGCCGAATTGGAAAACGTTTTTGAGAACGTTGAACTGATCGGCCGGCCGAAAAAAGCGGAAGCGAAATTGATAAATTTGGGAGCGACGGTAAGGATTCAGGTGGACGGCAACAAAGACGAATTTACCATTGTCGGAACTTTAGAGGCCAATCCTTCTTTGGGAAAAATCAGCGATCAGTCGCCGGTGGGCCGGGCTCTTTTGGGTCACCGGGTCGGCGACGAAGTGGTGGTTTCTTCGCCGGTTAAAACAATTTATAAAATCAAGAAAATAAAATATAATTTCAGTTAAGTATGTTTCGAATAATCAATAAAGTAATCAAAATTATGATAATGGGCGATTTTTTTCTGAGCTCGGCCTGGGGTTTGCTCAGCCCGGTTTACGCCTTGTTCGTGGTGAACAGAATTACCGGCGGCGACATCGCCCGGGCCGCCAAGATTGCCGGTTTCGCCGCGCTTTGCTACTGGCTGGTAAAATCGTTTCTTCAGTTTCCCATCAGCCGCTATCTTGATAGAAACCACGGCGAAAAAGACGATTTTTTATTTATGGTTCTCGGCACTTTTTTTTCCGGCTTGATTCCTTTCGGCTTTATGATTTCTTCCCAGCCCTGGCATGTTTTTGGTCTGGAAATACTCCACGCTGCAGCAATGTCAATGTTTATTCCTTCCTGGTATGCTATTTTTACCCGTCATATTGATAAGGGACAGGAGGCTTTTGAATGGGGTATGGACAGCACTTTTTTGGGTATCGGCGTCGGCATCACCGGCGCGGCCGGCGGAATGATTACCGCTCTTTTGGGCTTTAACGTTATTTTCATCCTGGTCGGGACGCTCAATTTTATTTCGGCCTGTCTCTATCTTCTTACTTACAAAAATATACTTTCCAAAGAAAACTTCCCTCACCGCTTGCCGCCTTCAATGCCCATTTAATATGAATTATAAAAATTTGGAGCTCGCCAAGATATTCTCGGAAATCGCCGATTATCTGGAAATGGAAAATGTCGCTTTTAAGCCGCCCGCTTACCGCAAAGCGGCTCTTAATCTGGAGGGACTGGAAGAGCCGGTTGAAAAAATTTTTCAAAGAGGCGGATTTAAAGCCCTGGAAGAAATTCCCGGCGTGGGCAAGAACATTGCTTTGAGAATTGAGGAATATCTGAGAACCGGCCGAATTAAATATTATCAGGAGTTAAAAAGGAAAACGCCGATAAATTTGGAGGAGCTAAGCTCGGTGGAAGGGATGGGGCCGAAAAAAGCCAAAGTTCTTTATCAGAAATTGGGAATCAGGAATTTAAAGGAGCTGGAAAAAGCAGCCAAAACCCATAAAATCGCTCCTTTGTTCGGCTTCGGTTCCAAAAGCGAGAAGAATATTTTAGAAGGCATCGCTTTCTTAAAAAGAAGCAAAGGCAGATTTCTTTTGGGCGAGATAATGCCCGCGGTTAAAGAAATTTTGGAGAAATTAAGAAATTTGGCCGAAGTTAGAGAAATAAAGGCGGCCGGTTCGGTAAGAAGAATGAAAGAAACTATTGGCGACGTTGACCTTTTAGCCATTTCCCGAAATCCCAAAAAGGTAATGGCTTTTTTTGTTGCCTTACCCGAGGTGGTCAAAGTCTGGAGTCAGGGTCCGACCCGTTCTTCGGTAAGAGTAAGAGAGGGATTTGATATTGATTTAAGAGTGGTGGCGCTAAAAAGTTTCGGCTCGGCCCTTCAGTATTTTACCGGCTCCAAAGAGCATAATATCGCCAGCCGCCGACTGGCAATGGCTAAAGGATTGAAACTGAACGAATACGGAGTTTTCCGGCGCTCCAAAATGCTGGCCGGCAAAACGGAAAAAGAAGTTTATAAAGCGCTCGGCCTTGCCTGGATTCCGCCGGAATTAAGGGAAAACCAGGGAGAAATTGAAGCGGCTTTGCGGGGAAAACTGCCGGATTTAATGGGCTATAACGATATTAAAGGCGATTTGCATTGCCATTCCGATTGGGACGGCGGAGAGAATTCAATTGAAGAAATGGCAAAAGCGGCCGAAGAAATGGGCTACCAATATTTGGGGATTTCCGACCACACCAGGTTTTTAAAAATTGAAAACGGCTTGGACGAAAAACGATTATTAAAGCAAAAAGAAGCAATCAGAAAACTAAACTATAAACTAAAAACTACCAACTGCCAACTACAAATATTCCATGGCTGCGAAACCAACATTTTGAATAACGGCTCGGTTGACATCAAGGACGAGGTCCTGGCAAAACTTGATTATGTGATTGCCGGCGTTCACTCCAGCATGAAGATGGAAAGAGAAAAAATGACCGAAAGAATAATCCGGGCGATGAGAAATCCCCATATTGACATTATTGCCCATCCGACCGGCCGTTTGCTCGGCAAGCGTGACGAATATCAGATTGACTTTGACAAAATTTTAAGAGCGGCGAAAGAAACCAAAACAATTTTGGAAATTAATTCTAATCCCGAGCGCTTGGACTTAAAAGATTTGTATATCAGAAGGGCAAAAGAAGCGGAAGTAAAAATGGTAATCAATACCGATTCCCATCAAAAAGACCATTTGGGTTTTATTGAATACGGCATTAGCCAGGCCCGGCGCGGCTGGGCCGAAAAAAAAGATATAATCAACAGTAAGCCCCTGAATAAATTGTTAAAATTCTTTAAATAATATATTGAGACTTAAAATTGGGATTATGCCTCGCGAAAAATCAGCCGGCGCCGTAGTTTTCCGGCGAGAGAATAAAGAAATTTATTATTTGCTTTTACATTATGTGAGCGGGCACTGGGATTTTCCCAAAGGCAATATTGAAAAAGGCGAAAGCGAGGAAGAAACAGTAAGGCGGGAAATTAGGGAAGAAACCGGTATTAAAGAAATTAAAATAATCCCGGGCTTCAAAGAATGGCTCAAGTATTTTTACAAGTTGCCCGAGGCCCGTCCTCGGGCGAAAACTCTTTGGGTTTTCAAGATAGTTGATTTTTATTTAGCTGAAACAAAAACCCCGCATCAGAACAAGTTCGGTGCGGGGCAAGCCAAAGACGTCAAAATTTCTTTTGAACATCGGGGCTACGTCTGGCTGCCTTATAAAAAAGCCCTAAAAAGAATAACCTATAAAAACGCCAAAGCAATTCTCCGCAAAGCCAATGAATTCCTCGTTTCAAAAAAGAGTATATAAAATCGTAAAAAAAATTCCCAGAGGAGAAGTTATGACTTACAAAGAGGTGGCAGAGATGGCTGGCAGGCCAAGGGCTTGGCGGGCAGTGGGGAATGTTTTGAATAAAAATCGGGACCCTAAAATTCCCTGCCATCGGGTAATCAGAAGCGATGCTGAAATCGGCGGCTTCAACCGTGGGCAAAAGCGAAAAGCCGCTTTGTTAAAAAAAGAAAGAACTAAACTCCTTTAACTTTTTCTATTTTAACTTTTTCTATGATTTTTTTGAAAATTTGGGGATGATTTTGAGCCAGTTCGGCCAGGATTTTTCGGTCAAGGCCGATTTTTTTTTCTTTTAAGCCATGAATAAAACGGCTGTAAGACAAACCCCGTTCTCGGCAGGCCGCGTTTATCTGAATTTGCCAGAGTTTTCTAAAATCCCTTTTTTTGTTTCTCCTGTCCCGATAACTGTATTTCCAGGCGTGAAGCAGGGCCTCCTTGGCCAGGCGGTATTTTGATTTTCTGGTCCAGCGAAATCCTTTGGTGTGCTTCAATAATTTTTTTCTCCGTTTATGGGCGATTTTTCCCCGCTTAACTCTAACCATAAAAATTTATCCAATAAGTTTTTTTACCTTTTTAGCCAAAGGTCCTGAAACCTTGGCCCATTTCCGGCCTTGGCTTTTTCTCTTGCCGCTTTTCTTGGCCCGAAAATGATCTTGACCGGACAATCTTCTAAGGACCTTGCCGGTTTTGGTGATTTTGAACCGTTTTTTAATTGACTTTCTGGTTTTCATATTATTAAGGAGCTAAGCTCGCCGCTTTTAGCGGTGAGCTTAGCTCCTTAAATTATTTCTTGCTGATAATCATTGTTAGCCCTCGCGGCTGTTTTTTTAATTCCCTTTCCATTTTAAGCGGAGTTATTCTTTCCAAAATTTCCAGGAATTTTTTTATTTTTTCCCGGGCAAATCCCTGCAAGGCCTTTTCCCGACCCCTCAAGCGCATTTCTATTCTGATTTTATCTCCCTCTTTCAAAAATTTTTCCGCCTGCTTGGCTCTTGTTTCCAGGTCATGGTCGGAAATTCCGAAAGTCAACCTTATTCCTTTAAGCTCGCCGCCTTTATGGCGGCTTGTCGTTTTTTCCCTTTTTTGGAGATGGTAAAGATATTTGCCGTAATCGGTTATTTTGCAGACCGGCGGCTCAACTTTTTCCGTAACCTGGATTAAATCCAAATTGCGATCCCGAGCCGTTTGGAGCGCTTTTTCTAACGTCAAAACCCCCAGCTGTTTTCCGTCTTGGTCAACCACTCTTACTTCTCTGGCTCTTATTCGGTTGTTGATAAAAGGTTTTCTTTGCACCGTGAAATGTGAATGTGGAGATGGAGGGGGCGAACCCTCGTCCAGAAATTCAATTAAAACAATTCTCCAAGCATAGCCCGTTTATTTTGAAAGGCCGGATTAGAAGCGGGCAAAAGTCCGACTTTTTTCGCCTCCGATTTTTTGATAGTTTTTTGAGGCGCCTGCCTACCGACGGCAGGGTAAAGAACTATCTATCCCGATGATTTGACACCCGGTTTTGTTTATCGGGAATCAACAAAACGGATGGCTCCGCCTTTTAAGCAAAGGCGAGAGCGGGTTTTCTGAATAAGTTGGCACTTATTGAGATTTTCTGAAAGTTTACCCCGTTTAGAAATTTTTAATTTCTAGCGGGGTTTACCAGTTTTCAGAATACTGGGCTTGCCTTGTT
The DNA here is from genome assembly GCA_964395685.1 of uncultured Candidatus Saccharibacteria bacterium. Lineage (GTDB taxonomy): Bacteria > Patescibacteriota > Minisyncoccia > Minisyncoccales > GWA2-38-27 > CAYNAT01. The sequence goes on from CAYNAT010000019.1 coordinate 9,359, forward strand.
TTAGTTAAAATTTCTGTCGAAACTTTTCATCCCCTTAATTTAAGCTCTCTTTCCATTTCTCTTAGCGTCTCTCTTTTTTTGAGCAGTTCTCTCTTGTCGCTTTTTTTCATCCCCCGGGCCGTTCCTATTTCCAGTTTTATCCTGCCCTTTTTATTATAAACCCTTAGAGGCAGCAAAGTCAAGCCCTTTTCTTTTGCTTTGCCGATTAACCGTTTGATTTCCCGCTTGCTTAAAAGAAGTTTTCTCGTCCTTTCCGGCCGATAGTCGGCAGGCGCGTTTTTGGGCTGATAGGCAGGGATATTGGCCCCGATTAAAAATGCCTCTTCGTTCTTCAAAACCACGTAGGCGCCTTTCAGCCCCAAGCGGCCCGATTTTATTGATTTGACTTCCTGGCCGGTCAAGACCAGACCGGCTTCAAATTTTTCCAGGATTTGATAATTAAAATAGGCCTTTCTATTTTCAGCAAATATTTTCATTATTTCATTTTACCATAATAAAAAACGGCAGAGAACAGAGACCCGGGTCTCTGATTTGTTTTCAGGAAATAAAAAAGCGCCGAGAACCTTAATCCCCGGCACATAAATTTTCTTAAGCCTTTTACCCAATTTTATCCGCTATTTGGCAGATTTTTGGGTATAATGGATCGTTTTTAAAAATACAGAACGCAAGCGTTTTTTTATCTATTAGGAGTCCGACTTGAAACCTCGTAGCCCAGCTGCAATTCGGCGTAATTCTATGCGGCAGCTGGTCACAGAAAGTTATAAAATCGTGTGTTATTTTTTTTACAACGACCAGGCCGAGCTTTTCTGCTATTTTTTGTTCTGACAACGGCCTTTTTAACTTAAATATCTTCATACTAAAAACCCTTTCCAAATTTTTAAGTTGCGGTTTTGAGTTCGTTACGATGAATATATATTATAGCGGTTTCTTAATTCTGTCAAGGTTCGTTTTTGTTCGGTTTTTATTCTCTTTTAATTTGGAGGAAGATAAGTTAAAATTAGATAATGATTAGAAGTGAGATAAAGAAAATAATAAAAAAGGCGGCAGGGGGGCTGGGATTTAAGATTCCGGAGATTTCGGTTGAGCATAATAAATTTCCCAAAAATGAATATCAGGGCGATTATTCAACGAATGTTCTTTTGAAAATGGCGAAAATTGCTAAAAAAAGACCGAAAGAAATGGAGAAAAGATTTACAACCCAATTATATAAATATTCTTCAGTTAAATTAAATTTTAATAATATTGAATTTGCCGAGCCCGGGTTTATAAATTTTTTTCTTTCCAAGGAGTATTTACAAAAACAGGTTGGGGAAGTTTTGAAAAAGGGAGAAAAATTCGGCGATTTGAAAATCGGCCGAGGAAAAAAAATAAACCTGGAATTTATTTCGGCCAACCCGACCGGTCCCTTAACCCTGGGCAATGGCCGGGGCGGATTTGCCGGCGATGTTCTGGCCAATGTCTTGAAAAAAGTCGGCTACCAGGTCTGCCGCGAATACTATATTAATGACCGGGGCAGGCAAATAGAGGGCTTAAAAAAGGGGCTTTACAGGGGCGAAAAAAGAACGGTTAGCCAAATCCAGAAAGAAAACCGAAAATTGGTTGAAAAAAAACTGAAAATCAGATTTGACCTTTGGTTTTCGGAAAAGAGTTTATATAAAAACAAAGAAGTTGAGAAAGTTCTTGCTTATTTGAAAAAGAAAAATTTGGCTTATCAAAAAGACGGCGCGCTCTGGTTCCAATCAACCAAATTCGGCGACGACAAAGACCGGGTTTTAATAAGGCCGGACGGCCGGAAAACTTATTTCGCTTCTGACATCGCTTATCTTAAAAATAAATTCCAGAGAGGTTTTGACCGATTGATTTTTTTCTGGGGCGCCGACCATTACGGTTATGTCGCCAGAATCAAAGCGGCCGCTCAAGCCCTGGGCTACAAAAAGGAAAAACTGGATTTTGTCGTTTGCCAGTTGGTTCGGATTATGCAGGGCGAACGGTTTGTCAAAATGTCAAAAAGAGCCGGCGTTTTTATAACCTTGGAAGAGCTGATTGACCAAGTCGGGCTGGACGTCGCCAGATTTTTCTTTTGCCAAAGAGCGCTTGACAGCCATTTAAATTTTGACCTGGCTCTGGCAAAAGAAAAATCCGAGAAAAACCCGGTTTATTACGTTCAATACGCTTACGCGAGAATTAACAGCATTCTGCGAAAAACCAAAAACTATAAACTGCCTGCCTTGCCGGCAGGCGGGCAAACTACAAACTACAAACTATTAAACCATAAAAGCGAACTAAATTTAATCAAGCAACTTATCAGATTTCCCGAAATCATAGAAGACACGGCCGGGGATTATCAGGTTCAGCGAATTCCCGGTTACGCCATTGATTTGGCGGCTGCCCTTCACCAGTTTTACCGTGACTGCCGGGTAATTGGTCAAGATAAAGAATTGAGCCGGGTTCGTTTCGCTTTGATTTTAGCGGTTAAAACAACCTTAAAAAACGTTTTGGATTTAACGGGAGTTTCAGCGCCGGAAAAAATGTAGGGCTTTGGGTTCTTGAACTAAATTTTTAGAAAAGATAAAATAAATTATAGTTATAAATTAAAGGGTCGAAAAATAAAGATAAAAAATTAAAAATTAAATGATAAAAAAAGAGCATCAAAAATTATTTCGCTTTTTTTCACCTGTTCCGGTTATCCTGAGCGTTTTTTTAATCGCTCTTACTGTTTTTGTGGTTGTCGGGACCGTCAATAAAATCAAAGAGGGAAAATACATCGGTCAGAACATCGTTGCCACCAAGACAATTTCCGTAAGCGGCAAAGGAGAAGTTTTCGCCAAGCCGGATTTGGCAATAATTGATTTTTC
>CAYNAT010000020.1:0-3617 GCA_964395685.1 uncultured Candidatus Saccharibacteria bacterium
CAGTCGAATGTATTTTTAGAGATATATCTCCGGAGCCTGATATATGCAATAGCTGGTTCGGCCCCGTCGTCCCGATGCCGACCTTGCCGTTAGCAACAATCAAACCGTTAGCCGCGCCGCCGGTGTTCAAGATTAGACCGCCGGCTTTTGCCTGACCGGTTGAACCGGTGTTAAGCGGCGCCGGAACATTGCCGCCGGGCGGCGACTCTGTCGGCTCGGTCCAGGCAACCGCGTAAAAGGCCAAGGCGAAGCAAATTGTCAGAACAACGAAAAATAACGAAACGAACTTAGGAGATATTTGTTTTTTCATAATATAGAGCGATACTAATATGCGAATGACATACCAATTATACGAATATTAGCCTGCCTGCCGGCAGGCAGGTTTCATTGGTATGGTTATTAGTATTATTGGTATCGCTATTAATTTATTACTCCGGAGCCGTTAAGCTATCTATAACATCTTCTGAAAGGGGTTCGCTCGGTTTGACCGGAGCGGTAAGCGATTCTATTATTTCTTCCATAGATTCCGGGGCCGGCGCCTCCGGAGATAATTCTTTTATTTTTATTCGCGATGAATAATAAAAATAGCCGGCTATTACCAAGAGAGCGACAACCAAAACCACGATTAGATATTGAAGAGATTTTTTATCCGGCTTTGTTATTTTAAGATCCATATTATTTTATTTTACTATTTCAAAAAATAATGACAAGCCAGTTTTTCATAAACATATTTAACTCAAAGTTCAAAGCTCAAAACTCAAAACCACAACCCTAAAACTCAAAACTTCTTTTTGTTTTTCATTGTTAATAAACTTGAACCCAGTATATTTGATATCTCATTTGTTTCTTTTAAAAGATTATTTACTTCATTTTTATCAACTTCGGTGGCATCTCTTAATAACCCTAACCAATACTTGGTTTCATTGGCTGATTTTAATGCTATCTCAAAGAACTTAATAAAATCTCTTTTAGAACTTGATGATTTAGCTTCAACAACATTAGCGCCAATAGAAGTTGCCGATCTTAAAAGTTGGTCTGAGATTACCCAATATACTCTCTTTTCAGGTAAGGTTCCTAAAAACTTGATTATTTCAATTGAAAAGTAATAGCAACGATATTTTAGTTCGGTTTTTAGTTTTGAGTTGTGGTTTTGCACTTTGAGTTTTGCGTTTTGAGTTAACTACATATCAAGATTTCTCTGGGAAACAGTGGTTTGAATTCTTAATCGGGGCTGGCTGCCTTCGCCTTTTGCCCTGATATCCATCAGCATTGTTACCCGAGGCTGAAGTTCGTCTCCTGCTTCGTCCCCGGCCACCACAAATTTAAGCGAAAGAATTTCAAAATCGTCAGAGGTCAAAAAATATTCTTCGCCGTTTTTTTCCATTTTCAAACGGCTGTTCTCCAAAAAAAATCTCCAGCATTCGTCGTTGTAAGTGGCGAATTTCAAACTGGTTTCGCTTTCCTGAAAGTTTGAGCCGTCAATGCAGGAAATTTTGTCTTTCTTGGCCATCCTTACGGCCCGGCTTAAATATTCGCTGATATAACCTGCCTGGTTTAATAATTGGCGGTAAGCCAGATTGCTTTTTTGAAGTTTCAGAGCCGAGAAGAAAAGACCGATGCCGGCCCCGATAATCAGGGAAAAAATCAGCACCGCAATGAGCATTTCTATTAGAGTGAAACCCTTATTTTTCATTTTGATTTTTGAATTTTGATTTATTATTAGTACCAATTATATAAATTTTCCTGGACTAAAATGTTATGACCCTCCCATTCTACATTGACAAAGACCTTTAATTTATCGGAGCCCTCGGGAGTAATGGTGATTTTTCTTTTGAATTTCGCCGCAGTTCCCGAAGAATAGCTGTAAAAACCCGACGAATCAATTTTTAAAAAATCGCCGTCGTAATTATCGTCAAGGGATTGGGACAAATAATCCGCTTCCCAGTCGCCCGAAGCCAAACCAATATTCCAGGCCTGGCCTTTAAGCCAATTGGTGTCTCTGATATTTCTGACGATTTCTATTCCTTCTTTGGCCAGATAAGCGGCGCTTAAACGCAAGCTGGAATCATGAAGATAAGAAATCATTCGCTGAATAACGGTAAAAGAACCCAAAACGCCGATAGTAATCACCAGCATTGCGGCTATAACCTCTAAAATAGTAAAACCTTTATTCATGATTAATATGATATTTCTATTGCCCGGCTTACGCCTTTGTAGCTGCCGACCGAGCGAATACAATAATTATCAGCTGAACAGTTTCCCGAACCGCCGGTTATTATCTCAATGTAATAACCGGCTTCATTGTCAAGCAGGCAGGGACTGGTTTTCTGGCAGGAAGAAGAAGGATTTGCCCGGGACATTAAAACCTCTTCAATGCCGCTGTCAGCCGCGTAAAAAGCCGGAACCGAGTTTTCCGCTTCTCCCATCGTTTTAAGATAAGTCAAAATAAGGCCGCTCAAGCCGAAAACAACGGATAAGAGAACGGCCATTATAACAACGGCAATATATAAAGAAATTCCTTTATTCATATAGTTATTCTATTTTAATCAGTCCGGCTTTGTTAACGATAATGTTTTTTGTTTTTGAGCCGTCTAATAAAGAAATCTCAATCGTTGCTTCGGAAATGTCCAGCTGGTTGCCGTCGGCGTCGGTGAAATAAACCTTGGGCTCCGGCGGCAGAAAAATAACGTTAAGATGATTGCCGATTAAGCCGGAAATTTTTACTCCGTTTTCCAAAACGATTTCCTCAATCGTTTCTCCGGCGCCGGAGCCGGAATCGTATTTTTGGTTGCTGTTTTTGTCGGCAAATAAAACATAAGAAGTTTGAGGAGCCGGCACTTTTCGGAAATAAAGCCCGTAGCCGCCTTGAGGAATTTCGCCATTGACTTCGGTTGCGGCCATTGCCATTTCCTGGATTTTTTTAATGTCCTGAGACAACTTGTCAGCCGCTCTTTGAAGCAGAAGCTGCCGGTTGCTGCTGGAGTAATTGGAAAAAACAATCAGGGACAGAATAAGAATAATTGCCGTAACCACCAGCGATTCTATTAAGGTAAAAGCTTTCATAAGTTGAACAAATTTAGGTAGAAATTGATTATTTTTTCTCCCCAGAATAAAGCGATGAAAGCGGCGCCTACCAGAAAAGGTCCGAAAGGCAGTTCGCTTTTCAGGGTTTTTCTTTTCAGTAAAATCAATCCTACTCCTATTATAGCACCGATTGAAAAAGCCAGAAACAGGGCAATCAGGATATCGGGGAAGCCGAGCAAAAGACCGAGCAAGAAAGCCAGCTTAACGTCGCCGAAACCAAGCCATTTAGCGCGGGAGATAAGAAAAATAGCCAAGAAAAACGCCGCGGCAGCTAATCCTGCGAGAACTGTTCTCGGAGTTCCTCCGAGAACAGTTCTCAATAGAGCTATCATAATCGCCGGGTAGATAATTTTGTCAGGAATTAGATAATGTTTTAGGTCGTAGACGAAAATAATGAGCAGGAAGCAGGCGATTAAAATCCAAAATCCAAATGTCAAATCAATCTTAAAATCCGAAATCCAAAAAATCAAAACAAATAAAATCGCCGCGGCTAATTCTATTAGCGGGTATTGGATAGATATTGGTTTTTTACA
>CAYNAT010000020.1:3717-10987 GCA_964395685.1 uncultured Candidatus Saccharibacteria bacterium
TTTGTTTCGTCGCAAACGCCTTGGTAAGTGACATTGCTGTTATAGTATAATTCGGCCGCGTTCCTTACTTCGCCCAGACCGGATTGAATTGCCGCGTCGTAACTTTTTCTTCTGGCCGTGCCGGTTCTGACGATAATAATGCTCGCCAAAACCGCGATAATGGCAACTACCGCCAATACTTCAATAATAGTAAACCCGTTTTTTCTCACTTGATTACGGACAGACCGTTCCGGTAAAACCGGCGGCCGTGCAGGTCATGCTCGGTTTTGCCACCGAAGTTCCCAAGCTGTCAACGCACCAGTTTACATCAGAAGTGTCAAAAATTGGCGAACAGGCGGCCCAGGCCGTAGCCGAGTCGTTGCAGACAGCCGTCTTTCCGTTGTCGGAGATTCCGCTGATAACCCGGGTGGCATCGCTGCCGGCGCAGAAACCGCTGTAACTTTCGCTGTGGTCAATCGCCCAAAGTTCGGCCGCTGACCGCAAACCTGACAAATCCGCCTTGATAGCCGTATCCCTGGCTTTGTTCCGGGCCGCACCCAGCGAGACCAAAACGATTGAAGCCAAAATTCCGATAATGGCAATCACCACTAGTAATTCAATCAAAGTAAAACCTTTTGTTTTCATAAAATTTATAAATTCTGGTTTAGACAAAATCGACCTTTCTCTTTTTAATTTTATTTTAGCACATTTTAATAAAATCAAGATGTGGAAAACTCAAAAACCGAAAGCAAGTCCCCTTTTTCTATTTTCATCTCTCCTTGATAGAGTATTCCGCACTCCGAGCCCTTGTCCAAACTTCCCACTTTTTTCTTGTCCCGTTGCAGTTCAACGATTTTGCCGCTTCCGATTTTTTCTTCGGCCCGAAAAGCATCAAAAAAAGCCCCTCTTTTCACCTGGCCTTCAACCACTTTGGCGCCGATTATCTGGCGGTTTTTTTCCCGCAGGAAAATTTCCAGAACCTTAACTTTACCCAAATCCGACCTTGTTTTTTCCGGCTTGACTCTTTTTTCCAAAAGATTTTTTACTGCCTGGGCCAGCTCGTAAATCACTTCAAAAAAGATTATTTTTATCCTTTCCCGCTCGGCAAGTTTTTGGGCCGCAGGTCCGGCTTTTACCCGAAAGCCGATAATTACAGCTTTGGCCCCTTGGGCTAATTTGACGTCTGATTCGTTAACCGGTCCCGGCTCGGCTTTTAGAATTCTCAAAGCGATTTTTTCCTGGGGAATTTCTTTCAAAAGCTCCCCAATCGCCTCCCCGGAGCCGGAAACATCAACTTTTAAAATTAAATTCAAAAATTTTTGCTCCGGTCCAGCCTTAAGGAACTCGGTTCCTAAAGAGCCGAGTTCCTTTTTGGCAATTTGTTTTTTCGCTTCTTCCGGAGAAGAAAAAACCTGAAATTCCTCGCCAATGGCCGGCGCCTTTTCAAAGCCCAAAACAAGGGCCGGCATAGAAGGAAGAGCCTTATCAATTTTTTTACCCTGGAAATCCTCCAAAATTTTTACTTTGCCAAAAGCCGAAGCGGTTGCCAGAATATCATTTTTTTTCAGAACCCCGTTTCTTAAAATTAAAGTGGCGGTTAATCCGCGTCGGGGGTCAAGATACGATTCAACTACAATTCCCCGGCCCGGAGCGGAGAAGTCGGCTTTCAATCCCTCCATTTCGGCCAGCAGTAAAATCAGGTCCAAAAGTTCGGAAATCCCCTGGCCGGTTTGAGCCGAGGTCTGAACCGAAGGTATTTTGCCGCCCATTGATTCAACCGAAATTTCCTGCCTTAAAAGTTCTCTTTTGACTTTTTCCGGGTCGGCGCCCGGTTTGTCCATCTTGTTCAAAGCCACGATAAGGGGAATTCCGGCTTTTTTGATGTGGCTAATCGCTTCTTTGGTCTGGGGTTTGACGCCTTCCTCGGCCGCCACCACCAAAACCGCGATATCAGCCACTTGGGCCCCCCGGGAACGCATTGCTGAAAAGGCCTGGTGGCCCGGCGTGTCAATAAAAGTGATTTTTTTGCCTTTTTCCTCAATCTGATAAGCGGCGATGTGCTGGGTGATGCCGCCCGATTCTTTTTCAGTGATTTTCAAATCCTTGATTTTTTCCAGAAGAGAAGATTTGCCATGGTCAACATGGCCGAGAATGACCACCACCGGCGGCCGCGGCTGAAGATTTCCTTTTTTGTTTTTTATTATTTTGTCATTAGGCATTGGGATTTGATTAGAATAATTAGGTCAATTAGAATAATTAGAAATTTGTCTTTATCGCTTTCTCAATCGCTTTTTTTTCTTCCTCGGATAAAGAGTATTCTGATTCGCCGTTTTTTATCGGCTTTCCATAAACTCTGTTTCCTTCCCGGCCGAACAAGCCGGTTAAAACCATTCCGTTATTGTTGGCGTCAAGCAGGGCAAGCGAAAAACTCTGGTTTCCGCCAACATCGGAAAACGGATTATATCTTACCAGACCGATTTTCTGAAAGTTAAATTTACTCTTTTTCTCAAGAATTTCAAGTTTACGGCAATTTTCTTTAACCCTTTTTTCCAAGCCGGCGAACTTTTTCAGAACTTCTTTCAGATTTTCCGGTTTTTTCTTTTTCGGGAATAAATTAAACATTTTTCCATTATATCACAAATAGAAAAACCTGCCATAAACTATCGGCAGGTTTTTTTCAAAAGAATTATTCCGGCAGGTCAACCTCGGGACCATATCTTTCTATCGCCTCTTTTTTGATATAATCCATTATTTTCGGGAAATCAGCCTCCGGCTCAATTTCCAATTTCTTTATCTTTTGTTCGGGATAAAGAATCTTGGAAATTTTCTTTTTCTCCGAGCCGCCAAGTTCAATTTTCAGTATCATTGAAAATCCGTATTGGGACAGAGGTTTAAGGTCGGGGACCGGATAGCATTGAGGTTTTGCTTCCGGACATTGACCAAGAAAAGGTATTAACCAAGGTGTTACCAAGCCGTCGTTCAGACCGATGTCAAAATTTCTTTTAGGCATATCAATAAAGAATAATAAATCTCCCGTAAACCACTTTCCTCTTACTTTTTTGGCCGCTTCCCGGGCGGCTTCAGCCGGCTGAACGCCCAGTTTTTCCAGCTCTTGCTGGAAAATCAAAGTTACCGCCTGGTCAAAAGAATGTTCTTCGTCCCGGAGCGCTAAATAGCCGATACGAACGCCCAGTAGATTGGAAAAAATGTCTTCCCAGGTAAAGGCCGAGGGAAATTCGGAATAAATTCCCGAACACTTATAGCCGAACCAGGTAATGATTTCATGCCAGGTGGTAGCCGTATAAACAAAGTGTTGAGCCAGGGCCAACGAAACTTGGCGAGCGATTTTTTCCTTATCTTCTTTGGCTAAACTTTCCCAATTTTCCGGATAGGTTATTTTTACCAGATATTTGGTATTGCTTTCTTTCATTCTGAAAGAAAAATCGCTTTCGCCTTTCATTAAATGTCCAAAAGCGGCCTCAAATAAAAATTTCGTCCAGTCCGCGGCTTTCCGCGAATGGGCGGTATCAATATGGCCGCCGAAACAGGTATAGGCAACACCGTTCTTTTCCGAAAGGGAAAACTTATAACTGTGTTCTCCTAAATCTTTACCTAAAAATTTTGTTCCCAAAGTTGAACCTGGGTAAGAGCCCAGCCGGGACCGCGGCTCCGGAGAAAATTGACAGCCCCAGAATCCGGCCAATCCGAAAAATAACGACAAAACCGTTACTTTCCTCGCAATCGTTTCCATTTCTTTCACTCCTTAATTAAACTTTTTTTTACTTGTTCAAAGAGCTCCCGGCGGAGGAGGTGGGAGTCGAACCCACAATCCCGCTTTTAACGGGATACGGTTTAGCAAACCGCTGCCTTACCATTCGGCGCACTCCTCCTCGTTTTTTTATTCTAATCTTAAAAATTGCTGAAGTCAACCCCGCTTGCAGCGGGGCAAATTTGATTTTTGGAAAATTTTATGCTAAATTTAAAATAAATAAACTCGTCCCCGTAGCTTAATGGATAAAGCGTCTCCCTGCGGAGGAGAAGATTGGCTGTTCAAATCAGCCCGGGGACACAAAGATAAGGCGGGGTGCCGGAGCGGTTGAACGGGGCGGTTTCGAAAACCGCTGTTCCGCTTAGCGGGACCGTGAGTTCGAATCTCACCCCCGCCGCCATGGAAATTAAAGATATTGACCTTCATCGGGTGGTTTCCACCGCCGTTATTCATAAGGACGGCCGGTTTTTGATAACAAGGAGGTCTTTGGAGAAAAAAGTTTTTCCTGGCTGATTTTTTTGGGGTTTTCCACAGATTTTGGTTTTTGGCGGGGCTTGACCCGCTTTTTTTATGGGGTAAAATGAAGTAATATTTTCTTTTTTTATGTTTAAAAATCACGTTACCAAAGTCAAAAAAAGGGATAGCAGCGTCGTTGATTTTGACCAGCAGAAAATCACCGAAGCCGTTTTTAAGGCAATTACCGTTACCGGTCAGGGCGACGGCAAAAAATCAAAACGGATTTCGGAACGAGTGGTCAAAATTCTGAACCGCCGGTTCAAAAAAGAAGAAATTCCTCAAGTGGAGCAAATCCAGGATATTGTTGAGGAAGTTTTAATTTTGGAGGGACTGGTGGAAACGGCCAAGGCCTACATTCTTTACCGCGAACAGCGAAGAAGAATCCGGGAATCGGCGGCCGTGATAGACGAGTCAAGCGAAAGGATTGACAAGTATTTACAGGAGCTTGACTGGCAGGTTTACGAAAACGCCAATATGACTTTTTCTCTCCAGGGTTTGAACCAGTACGCCATCGCCGATATTTCCAAAAAATACTGGCTTAATAAAATTTATCCCAAAGACATAAGAGAGGCGGCGGCCGAAGAGGATTTTCATATTCACAATTTGGAAACAATCGCCTGTTACTGCATGGGTTGGGACCTTTATGATTTGCTGAAAAGAGGATTTCGGGGAGTGCCGGGAAAATTGGAATGCCGGCCGGCCAAACATCTAAGAACCGCTTTGGGCCAGCTGGTAAATTTTTTTTACACCCTTCAGGGCGAGTCGGCCGGCGCCCAGGCCGTTTCCAACTTTGACACTCTTCTGGCTCCTTTTATCCGCTACGACAATTTAATCTATCCCCAGGTTAAACAGGCAATGCAGGAATTTTTATACAACTGTATGGTGCCGACCCGGGTCGGATTCCAGACGCCTTTTCTCAATGTCACTCTCGACATTAAACCGCCTTCTTTTTTAGCCAAACAGCCAGTAATTATCGGCGGTAAAAGCCAGGAGGAAACTTATGCCGATTTTCAGGAAGAAATGAATATGTTTAACCGGGCTTTTTACGAAGGTTTGATGGAAGGCGACGCCAAGGGCCGGCCTTTTACTTTTCCCATTCCCACTGTTTCCATAACCAAGGATTTTGACTGGGAAAATCCGGCTTTGGACTCGCTCTGGGAAGCAACGGCGAAATACGGAGTTAATTATTTTCAGAATTTCATCCAGTCGGATATAAATCCGGAAGACGTAAGGTCAATGTGCTGCCGGCTTCGTCTCAATAATAAAGAATTATACGTAAGGGGCGGCGGGCTTTTCGGTTCGGCTCCTTTGACCGGCAGTATCGGCGTGGTTACGATTAATCTGCCCAGAATCAGCTATCTTTCCAAAACCAAAAAAGATTTTTTTGAACGATTGGGCCGTTTGATGGATTTAGCCAAGGAAAGTTTGGAGATTAAAAGAAAAGCCCTGGATAATTTTGTGGAAGAAGGCCTTTATCCTTACTCCCGATTTTATCTGGAATCGGTGAAGAAAATGAGAAATTCCTATTTCGGCAATCATTTTTCAACCATTGGCCTGATCGGGTTGAACGAAGCGGCTTTAAATTTTATCGGAGAGAACATCGGCTCCAAACGGGGCCGAAGATTTGCTTTGGAAACTCTGGATTTTATGCGCCAGCAACTGGTTAAATATCAGGAGGAAACCGGCAATATGTTTAACCTTGAAGCCACCCCCGGAGAGGGAACAAGTTATCGTCAGGCGAAAAAAGACAAAGAAAAATATCCGGACATTATTACGGCCGGAACCAAAGAAGCGCCTTATTATACCAATTCCTCCCAGCTGCCGGTCAATTATACCGATGATATTTTTGAGGCCCTGAAACTTCAGGACGAACTACAATGTAAATATACCGGCGGCACGGTAGAACACTTGTTTTTGGGAGAGAAAATTTCCGATATCCAGACAGCCAAAAATTTAGTCAAAAAAGTTTTTGAAAATTTCCATCTGCCTTATATTACTTTAACCCCGACTTTTTCCATCTGCCCCTCGCACGGCTATTTGTCGGGCGAGCATTTTGAGTGTCCCAAGTGCGCCATTAAACAGCCCTGCGAGGTTTATTCCCGGGTAGTCGGTTATTTGAGACCGGTTCAGCAATGGCATATCGGCAAACGTCAGGAATTCAAAGAACGAAAAGAATTTAAGATTCATCCCGTTAAAAGCGGGGTAAAATTATGACCATCGGCGGTCTTCAAAAATTAACTCTGATTGATTATCCGGGCAAGCTGGCTTGCACGGTTTTTTTGGCTGGCTGCAATTTCCGCTGTCCCTGGTGTTATTCTTCGGAATTGGTTCTGCCGGAAAAAATAAAAAAGCAACCCCTTATTTCCGAAAAATATTTTTTTGATTTTCTGAAAGAAAAAAAAGGACTACTGGAAGGAGTGGTTCTTTGCGGCGGCGAGCCGAGTTTTGATCCCGGCTTGCCGGCTTTCGCTAAAAAAATAAAAAAACTTGGTTATTCGGTAAAGCTTGACACCAACGGCTCCAATCCCGAAATACTCAAGGGCTTGTTCAAAAAAAAACTGGTTGACTATGTTGCAATGGACGTTAAAGTTCCCCTGGAGATAAAATCCCAAATTCCAAATCCCAATGCCCAATCAAATCCAAAATCCCAAATTTTAAAACACAAAAACGAGATTAAAAAAAGTATTGAGATAATTAAAAATTCCGGTATTGATTACGAATTCCGGACCACGGTTGTGCCGACTATTTTGGAGAAAAAAGACATTTTGGAAATCGCCAGAGATATTTCCGGAGCGAAACGATACTATTTGCAGAACTTCCGGCCGGAAAAAACCCTTGACCCAAAATTTGAGAAAATAAAACCCTATCCCGAAAAATATCTATTAGACATCGTCAAAACGGTTTCCCCTTTTTTTGAAACCTGCCAGCTAAGATGAGTAAACCGAAGATATTTTACTTTTGTTTGTTGCTGGTTTTTTTGGTTTTGATAATTTGGCGGTATCAAAT
>CAYNAT010000021.1:0-10975 GCA_964395685.1 uncultured Candidatus Saccharibacteria bacterium
TAAATTTTCAGATATTTTCTGATGGCGATTGAGCTGGAAATTATGCCTAAGCCGATGCCCAAGCCGAGCTGAACCAGAAACAAAAGCCAGAATTCGGCGCTGAATATCTTCAAAAGCCCTATTGCCGGAGCAATTTCTTTTATCCTTGAATCAAAGCCCCAGCAAACGGCGAGAATTATCAGCAGAGCGAGCAGGGCGGCGATAAATCCAATGAAAATTCCCTGGGCCAGGAAAGGACCCCGGATAAACCAGTTGGAAGCGCCGACCAGCCGCATAATTGAAATTTCCTCGCCGGAATTATAAATCGCCATTTTGATGGTGTTGAAAACGATTAAAACCGCGATTAAACCGAAGACAATTCCGAAGAAAAAGCCGATTCTGTTAAGACCGGCGATTGTTGCAAAAAGTTTGTCTATGACCGGTTTTCTCTGGTAATAATCAACTTTTTCAATCAGTTCCTGATACTGGTCGGCCTCCAAAAATCGGGCGATTTCTTCGTATTGCGATGCCTCCTGGGCTTTGACGTTCAGAGAAGCCAAAAAAGGATTTTGGCCGACTTCGTTCAGGGATTCCATCAGGACCGAATCGTCTTTGTGTTTTTCAATAAAATTTTCCAGGGCCTGGTCCCGGGAAACGTATTCCGCTTCTTTTACTTGGTAAACCTGGCAAAGTTCAGTTTTAACTTGGAAAATCTGCTCGGCCGAAACATCTTCTTTGAAATAAACCGAGACATCAACTTTCTCCTCAATGTCGGAAATTAAAATTTGGGAAACCGGCCTCAAAAGAAAAAGCAAAGAAGCTAAGGAAATAACCACGGTCATAATAAAAACAGCGGCCAAGCTCAAACCCAGATTACGTTTAAAATCTTTCCAACCGGCTTTAATTATTCTTTTGAGCGCCAACATAATTTTATAATATAAATCTTCCCTTTTCCTCGTCCCTGATTGCTTTACCCTGCTCCAAAGTGATTACTCTTTTGCCTAAACTGTTGATTACTTCTTTGTCATGGGTGGCTAAAATAACCGTGGTGCCCAACTCGTAGATTTTAGCCAAAAGACGAATAATGTCAAAACTATTGTAGGGGTCAAGATTGCCGGTCGGCTCGTCGGCCAAAATCATTTCCGGCCGGTGAATCAAAGCCCGGGCAATGGCAACCCTTTGTTTTTCTCCGCCGGAAAGTTCCTTGGGAAAGTTTCCGGCTTTATCTTTCAAACCGACGATTTCCAAAATCTGATAAATATCCCGCTCAATCTCGCCTTCCCTGGCCGACATCACTTCCATTATATAAGCCAAATTTTCGTAAACGTTTTTCAGGGGAAAAAGTTTGTAATCCTGAAAAACCGTGCCGATTTTCCGCCTCAATTCCGGCAAGCGGGCCCTTTTAATTTTCTGAATGTCCCGGCCCTGAAAAAAAATCCGGCCTTTGGTTGGTTCTTCCTCGGCTAAAATCAGCTTTAACAAAGTTGTCTTGCCGGCTCCGGATTTACCGACCACTGAAACAAATTCCGGCCCGTTTATTTGAAAAGAAACATCGTCAAGAGCAACGGTCGGATTGCCGCCGCTGTGAGAAGGATAAATTTTGCTTACGTTTTGAATAGAAAGCATTCCAACGAATTCCTAATTATTCTAATTTCTAATTAACCTAATCAAATCCCGATTTCAAAATGTCTAATGTTTAAACTTCTATTTTTAATCATTGGGCATTAGTCATTGAGTATTGATTAGAAATCAGGTCAATTAGGTCAATTAGGTCAATTAGAAATTTTTAATTCTGTTTCAATGAATTGGTCTAAATCTCCGTCTAAAACTTTCTCAACATTTGAAGTTTCAACGTTGGTTCGCAGGTCTTTCACCATCTTGTAGGGATGCAGAACATAAGACCGGATTTGATTGCCCCAACCGGCTCCTGCCTGCCGGCAGGCAGGGAAGTTCTTTCCTTTGATTTCTTTCAACTCCTGCTGGCGTTCTTTTTCTTTGAGCTGAAAAAGCTTGGCGTAAAGAATTTCCATTGCTTTGGCTTTATTTTGGCCCTGCAATCTCTCGGCCTGGGAGCTTACTGTAATTCCGCTCGGCAGATGAGTGATACGCACGGCCGATTCTCTTTTATTAACGTATTGGCCGCCCGGACCAGAGGCCCGAAAAGTTTCCAGCCTTAAATCCTCTTCTTTGATTTTTATTTCTTCCTGCTCCTGCCTGCCTATTTCCGGCAGAACTTCAACCAGGGCGAAAGAAGTGTGGCGCAGTTTTTTGGCGGAAAAAGGCGACTGCCTGACCAGACGATGAACTCCGGTTTCTTTTTTTAACAAACCATAAACGTATTTTCCTTTAATTTCCAAAGTTGCCGACTTGGTGCCGATTCTGCCTTCCGGCCCTCCGCCTTCGCCGAATGACTGCTGAATAATTTTTGTCCGAAATCCTTTTGCCTGACAATATCTCTGGTACATCCGCAATAACATCGTCGCCCAGTCCTGGGCGTCAATACCGCCGGCGCCGCTGAAAATTTCCAGAACCGCATTGCCTTTGTCGTATTTTCCGGAAAGAAAAATCTTAATCTCCTCTCCTTCCATTAAGCGAGCTAAGCTCCTTAACTTGGAGCTAAGCTCGTTTTTAATGTCCTGGCCGCCGATTTTGTCTAATTCTTTAATATCTTTTATCTCCCGTTCAATCCTTTTCAAATTGTCAATTTCCTCTTTTAAGCCGGCGATTTCCCGACCTGTTCTCCAGTCCCCTTCTTGCCGGAGTTCGGCTAATTTCTTTTCCTTGGCCGCCAAATCAAAGACAGTCCATCAAATAATGGAGCCGTTTTTCCAAATCTTCAATTTTAATTTCTTCCTTCTCCATATCCAATGGCGTTATCTCTGTTATTTATAATACCAGTTTACCCCGTTAGAGATAAAAAAACAAGTCTTTCAAAGATAATAGATAAAATTTCTAAATCTCTAACGGGGTTTAGCACAAATCCCCAAAAAGCAAAAGAAAAAAGTGGCCGCTATAACAGCAGCCACCTATGATAAACCGATGGTACTCTCCACATGCGATATACCGCCTTCTATTGCTCTCCGCTTTGAACGCTTTGAGCAAGCCTCTCGGATGCTTTTCGAGCATATAATGCTGGATTGACATTAATTACTGACTAACAAGTCAAGTCCTTTGCTTTTTGGCCATCGGATATCATCTATTCTAATAACAGAGTAGCAAAATCATAAAACCTTGTCAACTATTGACAAATCTGTATATATATGCTAAAATATAGACAGATAAAGAGTGAGAAATTTTAAAAATATTTTTCGGAAAAGGAAGAAAGTGAGGTGTTATAATGACTAGGCAAACCACTTATAATATTACCGACCGGATTACCATTGGCTCTGTTTATCTGTTTTTAACCGAGGGATTGGAAGGAGCTAAAAAAATAACAATCCTGTTAACGGTTGGGCTCCTTCAGGGTAGGCCCATTCCAATAAGAAATATTTATCAGATTAGAACGCTTGATAGTTTTTTGAAAAGAAAATGGCATGGTTTCTTCTCGGGAAACAGATGGCAATCGGAAAATCTGCAGGTTCAAATTGCAGATGAGACCGAAGAGTGATAACCTTGCTCTCCGGTTTTTTTGTTGAGCCGGGGAGAGGACTTGAACCTCCAACCTATCGCTTACGAAGCGATTGCTCTGCCATTAAGCTACCCCGGCCTGTTTTTAAGCATTTATATGATTCCGCCCGAACTTATTTTTTGCCTGCCCGCCGTAAAATTTTTTATCATTTCAACAAGTTCAAACACGGTATGTTGTGATTTTACGAAATAATCACTGGCTCCCGCCCGAAGAGCCTTTTGAATGCCCTCATCCATGCTAAGCACTGTAAGAATAACCACGGGAATATTTTTTGTCCTTGGGTCTTTTTTCAACTCTTTTAAGACGTCAAACCCGGATTTTTTAGGAAGAACGAGGTCAAGCAAAACAAGGTTTGGTTTTTTGGACCGTACGAGCCGTATGCCTTTTTCATCATCAGACGCTAATAATACATTAAATCCCGCCCTGCTCAATTCCTCCTGCATCACGATAGACAGAACTTCATCATCTTCTATGATAATTATTTTGGTCTTTTTCATAGATTACTATATTTTAGCGACGATTCGACATAAAATATTGTTCCTTTACCCTCTTCCGAATCAAACCAAATTTTTCCATTCAGCAATTTAATTGTTTGGGCGGCAACGTAAAGACCGAGGCCAAATCCTTCCCGTTTAATTTCTTGCGCATTACTTCCCCGGCTGAATTTTTCAAAAATGTGCTTTCGGTCTTTTTCGGGAATGCCGATACCGGTGTCTTGAACCATAAGACGGAAGGTCTTGTTCTTTTTCTCCAACGAAATTTCAATTCTCCCTCCTTCCGGAGTATACTCTATGGCATTAAGCACAAGGGGCTGAAGAATATTATAAAATGCGCCGCTATCAATAATAACGGGCAGTACCGGAGGATGTTTTTTAAAGATGAGTAAAGTATTCTTCCTTGCGGAGAATGCGGCATATTCATTCAAAAAACTTTTCATAAAACCCACGAGATCAAACGAACGCGGAGATAAAACAACTTTTCCCCGCTCAATGCGAGAGACATTTAAAAGCACTGTTATGAGGTCGCTCAGACGCACTGCGGATGTACGTATGAGCTTAAGGTATTTTCTCGTCCGTTTTGTAAGTTTCTCGCTCCCGAGCAATAATTCAATCATCCATTTAATATGAGTAACGGGACTGCGAAGTTGATGCGACGCAAGATAGACAAATTCATCACTCGCGCCGCTCTTCTCTTTTTCTTTGGTAATCTCTTCCGGCTGCTTCATAGAATTCTATCACAACTTATCCAATTCTTGACGAAGATACTTTTTCATCTTGTCGACCGTACTATGCAAGCTCTTTAAATAAAATTCCATTTCCGGCTTTGCTCTTTTTCCAAGGCCCTCTTTGGATTTCTCCACCCAACCCTCTAATCCTTTCAAATCCGCTGCAAGAAGCGCGGTCAACTTATCAATATCCCGCGTAGCAACAATTCTATACGCTTCTCTCCTTCTCTTTACTGAAATATAATACCAGGCCGATGCGCTTACAACAGACGCAAGAAGTAAAATTCCGATAATAAAAATCTCAAACCAGCTCAGGTCAATAAACCCTATAGATAAAATAATCTTTGCTTTAACCCTTACAATTTGACTTGAACTGGGGTAGCTTACGGCCCCGCGGTTATCCCGGGCGCTTATTGACAAGGTATATTCTCCTTTGGCAAGTATTTTTTCTATAACAGCTTCCCAATTCCCCAATCCGTCGCTGGCGGAAACTCCGGCAAAAACCTCCTGTCCTGTCTTGTCAAATACCTTTATATCAACAAATCCGTTAGGAACTGTTTTGCCGGATACAAACATAAGGTCTCCTTCAGAAATTGTCTTTGTCAAAAAAGTAATTGTAGGAGTTGGCAGCGGCAAAATCTCAAATTCCAAATCATCTTCAACGCTATTGCCGGCAAAATCAAAAATCCGCACCAATGCAGTATGTTTCCCTGGCGGCTGAATCGGAAGAATAAGTCCGGTCTCGGCAGATTCAACGGGTCCTTTGCCGTCAACAAATACAAGGGTATGAGATATTCCGGAAAGACTATCTTGGGTTTCATAACTTATCCCGGGCGCCGGATTATCCGAAACCTCGTTATCTATCTCTATTTCAAAGGGTAAAGGGGGTGTTGTATCAATTGATATTTTATAATAGGCAAACTCTCCCCATCCAATATTGTTTTTAAACTGAATGCGAACATACCAAATGCCTTCTTCCAAAATTCCGAAGCTTTTCCCGGTGAAAAGCTCTTCTTCTATATCTCCTAATTTTTTATCGGGGGCCTGGCTTAATTTCGTCTCCACCTTTATTATATCCGGAGGCATTTCCCAAAGCACAATTGTTTCTCCAAGATGATTATACCATTGCGACTCATCCGGATATAAAGGGACTCTTAATTTTGGCGCTTCCGGCAAATCTCCGGCCAAAATTGGTTCTCTTTCAACTTTTTCAGGTTCTTCAACGGGCTTATTATCCGGTTCCTCCGATTCGTCCGGAGCCGGTTTAAAATCCGCCGCATCAATACCAATGCCAATATTCGCTTCCTCAATTGCAGATAATACATTTGTGCCCTGCCCGTCTGATGCCGTTACTACGGCGCTTGACATTGCAAGTTTTGCCGAACCCGTTCCTTTTGCCTTAAACTTAATTTTTAAAACCTGCAAAGCTTCTCCGGCAACGCCTTTTGCCGTTCCGCCGATAAAAACCAAAGTGCCTTCTTCGTTAGAAATAATCGGTTCTTCCATCCAGAAATTAAATGCGGAATTCAATCTGTCAACCTCTAAAAGTTCCAAAATGTCGCTGGGAAATTTTATTGTTGCCTGAGCGGCATTGATAAATACTTCTTCGCTGTTTATTTTTACATCAACGTTAAATTCTTCCCCGATATCAAACGTTTTTGCTTCAGGCAAAAAATAAAGAATTGCGGCATCGGCTTTAACGGGAAAAAAATAAAGAAAGACCAAGCAAGCGATTATAAAAATATTTTTATTTGGTTTTTTCATAATAAACCGGTTATATTTTCATCATTTTTAAAAAAATGCTGAAGTCCTTAATATTAATATTTCCGTCGTCATTCATGTCAATTTTTGATTTAATAGATTCATCTTCAGAACCCCATCTATGCAGAAAAATGCTCCAATCGGTTATATTCACTTTATTATCGTTATTAAAATCTGCCCTTGACGTCTCTAACGGAGAAACCTTAAAGGCCTGGGGGAAAGAAAAATCGCTCTCTCTGCCGGATTCATCTGTTTGCCTGACTCTGAGATAGTATTCGCCAAAATCCAATTCAAGAGCGCTTATGGCAAGAGTCCAAAAACCGGTTCCGTCCGATTGCGTCTCTCCTTTTATTGTATCGTTAATCTCTGCTTCTACTTTGTTATTGGGGGCGGCATAACCCATAATTTTTATGTCTTGATTTTTTGTTACAACCGTATTTTCAAAACTGACTGTCGGAGGAAAAAAAATATTCTCTACCACTAATTTATTTTGCCGTCTCAAATCAACATCAAAGGCCAAAATTCCCGTCTTTCTTCCGTCTTTATCCTCGGCCCTGAGAGCGAAAAAAAACTTAGTAGTAGTTAAATCTTCCTCTATTATCTCAAAAGTGCCGTCCTTTAATGCTGGAAACTTCTCTATTGATTCAGGCACAAAAATTCCCGTCTTTTCTTCTTTCGCCAAAAACTCTATCTTGCTTCCCGGATATGCCTGACCGGAAAAACGTACATATATTTTTATTGTTAATTCGCCTCCGCCAGAAGGAGGTGATGGCGATGGAGAAGGAGACGGAGACGGTGGTGACGGGGCAGCGGTAGTTGTTGAGCTAGGCACATTGGAAAGATCTGACTCGTTGGGAACCTCATCAGACGTTTTAAGGGCAAAGTAATAAGTGGTGCCCGCTGAAAGTCCGGAAACGGTTTTTGATTCGCTTGAACCGGCCGCGGAAGGGCTTGGTTCTCCGGTTGCTTGAGTTGCTGACGACCAATTGTCTTCGGTGATGTCAGAGGTAGAATAGCGCAAATCATAAACAGCGGCAGTGCCGGTATTATTATCATCTCCGGGAGCTGTCCAGGTAAGAGTAATGGCTGAATTTGAAGGGTTTGAAGCGGCAAGGTTTGAAACCGCAGCCGGAGCAGTAGTGTCGGGGGTCGGAGGATTGACGGTAAAAGTGGCCGCGATGGCGTGGTCGGCAATAACGTTGTCAAAATCATAGCTGGTTACCGCGCCCACTGACAGGTCGTCCACCAGCACATCGGCAACACTATAACCGGTATCCGGCGCGATAGTGAAGGACTGGTTATCGCCATCAATAACTGATACGGCGCCCGAAGGCGATATTGAGCCATGCGCGCCGGCGCTGGCCGTGATGGTATGAGAAGCCAGATAAGTGAATCCGCCAACGAGGGTATCGGACTTGCCATCCGAACTGCGGGTGAACGCCACATCCCGGGCCCCGGCCGTGCCAGCCGGGGTCGTGGCTGTAATTTGGGTATCGCTTACAACGGTAACGTTCGTCGCTGACGCGCCGCCAATGGTTACTGTTCCGCTGTCAAAATTCGTCCCGGTGATAGTCACATTGGTTCCGCCCGCTGTCGGGCCGGAAGACGGAGAGACGGAGGCAATACTCGGCGGTTGCGTTGCAAAAACCTGGGAGACGTTTACAAAAAAAAGGAAAAATAACAATACCAAACCGCCAACAATAAAAAACATTGAGAACTTTTTTAGAAATTCATTCATTTTGACTTGGCTCTGGTTGTTTTTTCTGCGATTTCTTTGCTTCCGGATGGGTTTCTTTTCCAAAAAATTTCTCTACTCTTTCCACAATTTCAGATACGGCATGCTGGGATTTAACAATATAGTCATTAGCCCCCAATTTAAGGCCTTTTTTAATATCATCGTCCCTGCCAAGCATGGTCAGAATAATCACGGGAATGCTGTGAGTGACCGGAGATTTTTTCAGTTCCTCAAGTACGTCAAACCCGTGTTTTTTGGGAAGAATAAGGTCAAGCAGCACCAAATCCGGTTTTTTAGACCTGGCCAACTCTAAACCTTCTTCGCCGTTAAAAGCCTTGAACACGTCAAAATCTGCCTCAATGAGTTCCTCATAGACAACTTTCGCCAGAATCTCGTCGTCTTCTATTAAGACTATTTTTAACTTGGGCATAATTTTATTACATCTTAATAAAATTATTATATCAAATTCTTGCTTCCTTTTTTCGACTTTAATTTAAGAGGAAGCCTGACATAGAAAGTAGTCCCATGCCTACCGGCAGGCAGGCCTTTGTCCTCTTTTGACTTAAACCAAATCTTCCCCCGGAGAAGATTTATTGTCTTTTTGGCAAAATAAAGGCCGATGCCGATGCCGTCGGTTTTTATTAACTTGGCATTACTGCCTCTTGCGAATTTATTAAAAATAGTCGCCTGGTCTTTTTCGGGAATGCCGATGCCGGTGTCTTGAACTGTAAAAAGAAAGCTACGGTTTTTCTTTTTCAAAGACACTTCAACCCTCCCTCCTTCTTTGGTATATTCAATTGTGTTGGAAATAATGGTTTGCATAATATTGCGCAAAGCATTATCGTCGGTAACCACCTTAACGATCTTGGGATGTTTTTTAAAGATAAGAGTTATCCTTTTTTTGGCGTAAAGCGGGCTATATTCGTCAAGAAGCCTTTCTGTAAATTCTACTAAATCCAGCTGCCTGGGAGAAATACTTACTTCTCCGGTTTCAATTCGGGAAACATTTAACAAACGGTCAACTAAATCAGAAAGACGCTGGCAGCTTGCGTTAATGTCTTTAAGGTATTCTTTCCCTTTTTTGCTTAACTGCTTCTCTTTTTTTAGGAACCGTTCTGCCACCCACTGAACGCCGATTAAGGGAGTGCGGAGCTGGTGGGAAGCAAGTGATAAAAAATCCATTCTGATTCGCTCCAATTCTTTTTCTTCGGTAATATCATAGAAAACTTCTACTGCTCCCGTTATCTTTCCGTTAAACAGAATGGGGCTTATAACGCTGTTTGCCGGAAATCTGCTTTTATCTTTTCGGATGTAATAAAAAATATCTATTTTTTCAATACCGCCGGCAGCGGCGGTGGCAACGGTAGCCAATATCTTCCCCGACAATATCTTTGAGAGAATTCTTTTTTCAAATGTTACCCTGTTCCTGTTTTCATCTTCCCTCGGGAGAACTTTAATCAAGGACTTGCCAATCACTTCTTTCTCCTTCCAGGCAGTAAGCGTTTCAAATCCTTTATTGACACGCATTATTTTCCCATCTTTATTAACGACCACTAACCCCACCGCGTGATCGCCGATGGTGTCGAAAATCGCCTCATCTTTTGCTTTTTCTTCCGCCAACGATTCCGCTTCCGCTAACTTTTGCGCCATAATCTTGCGTTCGGTGACGTCTTCAATGGCCAATAAGATTAAATCCTCCTTTTTGGGGATGCGCAGCTTACGGGCATTCAGGTTCATAATCCGCTGTCCGATAGTTTTAAATTCGTGCTCAACTTCATAATTCGTTACAACCGTCTTCTTGGGCAGGATTTTTTTCAATAGGTGGATTAATTCGGGGATGTTCCACTGCCGATTACTCAAATCGGGAAGCAATCGGCCTACTGTTTCTTTTTCGGCAACCTTAAAAGCGGTGCAGAAAGAACGGTTGACGGAAACAACCCGCAAGTTTCTGTCAAGCACCAAAAAGGGCTCTCTTAATGTGGCAATAATGCTGTTGGCATACTTCAAAGCTGTCTCGGTTTTCTTTTCCGTTTGTTGTGTTTTCATGCTTTCTGTTTCTGTTTTTATTTTACCACAAAAAAAACAGTCAACCTGTGGATAACCACAAAACATTATCAGCAAATTTTTGAGGGGCAAAGGAGCCGTTAATTTAAAGCATAACGCCTGCCCCGCCCTTCCCGTGCGCGCATTATGATTTACATTTGCCGATTTCCAGATCGGCAACTCCCTTACCGCTTTTGCCTTTCGGCTTATATTTTAATCCTCGCAGGATTTCTATAGATTTTTGAAGTTCCTCCAACGTAAACTTTGGATTTAATGTGTTCTCTGGGTGATGAATAGAATGTCGGATATAGGTTGCCATAGAGACATTCTCTGTCCCGCCTGTTTTTTTGTTTTTCCATTTTTTATCTTTTGGTAAACCTTCTAACTTTATCTTATGAACATCCTCTAAATATCCATATAATTCGTTGTGATAATCGCTTGATGAAATACCAAAAACTTCGTAATTAACCTCTGAATAGGAACTAGTAGCTCCTTCTATTCTCTCAATTTTTGTTCTTTTGTTGCCTTCCTTAAAAAGTCTGAAACATCTGTCTATATGGTCTTTGTCAATCATATAATTAGAATGGGTAGCAAAGAAAGCTAT
>CAYNAT010000022.1:0-10245 GCA_964395685.1 uncultured Candidatus Saccharibacteria bacterium
ATTTGATTTTTTAAGAGAAAAGAATATACTGGATTTATGAAGATTGAGGAATATCAAGACACGGCTAAAAAAATAAGGCGGGAAATTTTAGAGATGCTTTTTCGGACTCAAAGTCCTCATATCGGCTCCTGTCTGTCCTGCGTTGATATTTTGGTCGCTCTTTATTTTAAAGTTCTGAAAATAAGTCCCGAAACCAAAAAAAACCGGGAAAGAGACATTTTTATTTTAAGCAAGGGTCATGCCGGCCCGGCTCTTTACGCGGTTTTGGCCGAGCAAGGTTTTTTTGATAAAAAACTCCTGGGAAGATTCGGCGTTGACAACGGCCTTTTTGAAGGCCATCCCAGCCGCAATTTGGAATTGGGCATTGAAATTAGCAGCGGCTCTTTGGGTCAGGGCCTTTCAGTGGGAGCGGGAATGGCTTTGGCCCGAAAACTGGACGATTCCGAGTCAAGAGTTTTTGTTTTAATGTCTGACGGCGACCTTCAGGAGGGCGCTGTCTGGCAGGCAATGCTTTTCAGCAGTCATTACCAGCTGGATAATCTTACCGCAATTATTGACTATAATAAACTTCAGGTTTTAGGCAAAACTCCGGAGGTTCTTAATTTGGAGCCGCTCAAAGAAAAATTTATTTCTTTCGGCTGGCAAACAAAAGAAGTTGACGGCCATAATTTTGAGCAACTAATTGATGTTTTGGAAAAAGTTCCCTTTTATCCGGCCAAGCCAAACATTATAATCGCCAATACCAAAAAAGGCAAAGGAATTTCTTTTATGGAAAATAATCTTCTCTGGCATTCCCAGTGCCCGAATGATGAAGAATATCACAGGGCCCTGAAAGAACTTTTATGAGAGCGACTTTTAGCAAAACATTGGAAAATTTGGCGGAAAAAGACCCCAATATTTTATTGCTCACCGCGGATTTGGGAAGGTTTTTTAGTTCTTTTCAGAAAAAACTTCCCAAGCAGTTTGTCAACTGCGGCGTTGCCGAGGAAAATATGCTCGGTTTGGCCGCCGGTCTGTCTTTGTCCGGCAGAAATATCTATTGTTATTCAATTATTCCTTTTTTAATAATGAGAACTCTGGAAAGTATCAGAGTCAACATCTGTTATAATAAATTAAAAGTTAAGCTCTTGGGCGCCGGCGGCGGTTTGGTTTACGGCCGGGAAGGAATGACTCATCAGGCGATAGAAGATATCGGCATTATGCGAAGTTTGCCCAATATGACGATTGTGGCGCCGGCTGATTTGTCGGAAGTAAAGGCCTTAGCCGAAGAGTCGGTTGATTTTTCCGGACCTCTTTACATCCGTTTCGGCCGGGATAAGGCGCCGGCTGTTTATCCGGAAGGAACTAAGTTCCGAATAGGAAAGGGAATTGTTTTAAGCCAAGGAGAAAAAATCGCCCTGCTCTCTGCCGGCACGCTTTTAGCCGAAGCGAAAAGGGCCGAAGAAAAATTAGCCGGACAAGGAGTCAGGATTAGTTTAATAAGCATGTCAACAATTAAGCCGCTTGATTCGGAACTTATAAGAGAAATAGCCGAGAACCACTCCCAAATTTTTGTTTTGGAAGACCATAGTCAAATCAACGGCTTGGGTTCGGCTGTCAACGAGGCCTTGAACGAATTTAATTATAAAGGTTCGTTGAAAAAACTGGCCCTGCCGGACAGTTATTCCGACTTTGTCGGCAGTCCGGATTATTTGTACCGTTGCTACGGATTGGATTCGGACTCCGTGGCAGAAAAAATTTATGAAAGCGCCTTTCGTTAATTATCCCTTGCAATATAAAAATTTAGAAAAAGAGATTGACCAGGCAATTAAAAGAGTTCTTTTGAACGGCGATTTGATTTTACGTCAGGAAGTGGAAGATTTTGAAAAAAACATCGCTTCTTTGGTGGAAACGAAATACGCGGTCGGAGTTAATTCCTGCTCCGACGCTTTGAGAATTTCTTTAATGGCCGCCGGAATCAAGCAGGGAGACGAGGTAATCACTGTTTCCCATACTTTTTTCGCCACTATTGAAGCGATTGTTCATTGTAAGGCCAAACCGATACTGATTGAAGTGGGAGAGGATTTTTTAATGGACCCGGACAAAATAGAAAAAGCCATTACTGATAAAACCAAAGCTGTTTTACCGGTCCATCTTAACGGCCGGGTCTGCCAAATGGATAAGATATTGGAAATCGCTCAAAAACACAACTTAATCGTTATTGAAGATGCGGCTCAGGCCTTAGGCGCCAGTTTTGCAGGAAAAAAAGCCGGCTCTTTCGGCTTAACCGGTTGCTTCAGTTTCTATCCGGCCAAACTGCTCGGCGCCCTGGGCGACGCCGGAGCCGTAACAACGAACGATGAGGCAACAGCGGAAAAAATCCGGCTTTTAAGAAATCACGGCCAGAGGAGCAAAACCGAAATAATCGCTTACGGCTTTACCAGCCGCCTGGATAACTTGCAGGCAGCCGTTCTTAATGTTAAATTCAGATATTTAGGGGACTGGATAAGAAGGAGAAGGGAAATCGCCGAACAATATAATCAGGGTTTATCGGGAATAAAAGAAATAAAAGTTCCGGTGCCGCCCAATTCCGATTCCAGCCATTACGACGTTTTTCAGAATTATGTTTTGAAAGCCCGGAAAAGAAACCAATTAGCCGAATTTTTGAAAGAAAGGGAAGTGGAAACCTTGATAAAAGACCCGGTGCCTAATCATCGGCAGAAAAAACTCGGCCTCTCCGGTTTTAGTCTGCCTTACAGCGAAAAACTTGCCAAAGAAGTCCTTTCCCTGCCGATTTATCCCGAGCTGGAAAGGGAACAGGTTGAATATGTAATAGCAGCGGTTAAAAATTTCTATGAATAATTTTTTCTCCCGGATTTTTAAAAAAACGGCCCGGACCAGATTTTTGTTTTTTCTGGCTTCCGACGTTATTCTTATTTCTTTGGCTGTTTATCTGGCTTTTCTCTTCCGGCTGGAATTTGCCATTAACGGACAATCTTTTCCCGCTTTGGAAAAAACCCTTATTCTGGCCCTGATTTTTAATATTCCCATTTTTTATTTTTTCGGCCTTTACTCTTTTTCCTGGTCTTACGTAAGCACCCGGGAGCTTACTTCCTTGTTAAAAGCGGCCACTCTGGCCTTTCTGCTTTCAGCCGTTATTTTGTTTTTTTCCCGGGATTTCCCTTCTTTTGTTGGCTTTCCCCGTTCCGTTCTTTTTGTCAGTTATTTCTTAACCCTTTTATTCACTGGCGGAATTCGCTTGGCCAAAAGAATTTATTTGCAGACAATTAAAAAAGGAAACGGAGATAAGCAGGAGAGGACTTTGCTGGTCGGCGCCGGCGATGCGGCTGAACAGATTTTAAGAAGCATTCAGGGTTCGCCGGACACGCCTTACTTTCCGATCGGCTTTGTAGACGATAGCCCTTTCAAGCAGGGAAATTTGATTCACGGCGTAAAAGTTCTGGGAAAAATTGAAGACATTCCGGGTATTGTCAAAAAAGAGGGGGCTGAAAGAGTGATTGTTGCCTTGCCTTCGGCTGACAGTTCGGTAATTAAAAAAGCAGTGGAAAAAAGCCGGGCCGCCGGACTGAAAAAAATAAAAATTCTGCCCGCTCTTTCGGAAATAGTCAACGAGCAGGTTTCTTTGACCGATGTAAGGGATTTTAAAATGGAGGATTTGCTGGAAAGACAGCCCCTTCTGTACGACCCTTCCTCAATGGAAAAATTTATTCAGGGAAAAATTGTTTTGATCACCGGCGCGGCCGGCTCAATCGGCTCGGAACTGGCCAGACAAACAGCCAAATTCCGGCCGGCCCGGCTTTTGCTTTTGGACCAGGATGAGACCGGTGTTTTTAATATTTCCAAAGAATTAAGAATTAAATTTCCCGAGTTGAATCCTTCTCCGGTAATCGCCGACATTCGGGACAAAGAAAAAATCAGACGGATTTTCAGCGAATTCCGGCCCAATTTGGTTTTCCATGCGGCCGCCTACAAGCACGTGCCTTTGATGGAGCAGTATCCCGAGGAAGCAATCAAAAATAATGTTTTCGGCACCGAAATTGTCAGTAAGGCCGCTTTGGATTACGGAGCAAAAAAATTTATTTTTATTTCCACTGACAAAGCGATTAATTCCTGCTCGGTAATGGGCGCCACTAAAAGAATAGGAGAAATGATTTGTCTGACTTTGAATCAAAAAGGAGCGACGAAATTTATTTCTGTCCGTTTCGGCAATGTTTTAGGCAGTCGGGGCAGCGTAATTCCTATTTTTAAGGAGCAGATTAAAAAAGGCGGGCCTTTGGAAGTGACTCACCAGCAGATGAAAAGGTATTTTATGGTAATACCGGAAGCGGTAAGTTTGGTTCTGCAGGCCGGCCAAATAGGCCAGGGCGGCGAGGTTTTTGTTTTGAATATGGGAAATCCGGTAAGGATTCTGGACCTGGCTAAGGAATTGATTCGTTTTTCCGGTTTAGAGCCGGACAAAGACATCCCCATTGTTTTCAGCGGACCGAGACCGGGCGAAAAATTCTTTGAGGAAATTTTAACGGCCGAGGAAGGAACAATCGCCACCGAAAACCAGAACATTTTCCGGGCAAAACTTTCCAACGTTGACGAAGAGAAATTAAACCGGGCTTTGGAAAAATTAAGAAATTCTCCAAACGACCTAAACCCCGACCAAATTTTGACTTTACTAAAAGAAATATTATAATGAGATAATATGGACCAGGAATATAAAGACCAATACCAAGAAATAAATATCGTTGATTACATTAAGACCTTGCGGAAAAGGAAGAAATTGATTTTAGGTTTGTTTTTGATATTTATCATCGGAGCCGGTGTTTACAGCTTTCTGCTCGCCCCCAAAATTTACCGGGTTGAGGCGGTTCTGGAAATAGGCAAGTTCAGTTCAAGCGACCAGATGCTTAAAGAAATTCCGAATATAGTGGAAAAAATTAAAAAGAGCAATCTGGAGATAAAAGCGGTCAATCCTCAGGCCAGCAGATTGATAGAAATGGAAATCGCCACGGAAAATCCGGAAGAGGGAGAAAAGATTCTCAAGGAAGCCGGCGACTCAATTTTAGCCGAGCATCAGGGAAGAGCCGAAGCCCAGAAAGAGTTAATCTCCGATAAGATTGAAAAATTAAAGGAAAGGATCGTTTTATTGGAAGAGCAGAATAAAAACTTGGAAGCGAAAATCGCTAAAACCGAAGAATCCTTAATTTATTATCAGGATTCTTGCAGCCAGTTTGTTTTATTTGAGATTATTGACCGCCTGGAACTGAAAAAGCAGGAGCTGGAAGAACTTTATCCGCAACTTGCCGATTTAGAGGCCTCTCTAAGCGACATCAGGCCCACTAAAATAATAAAAGAGCCGACCGTTTCCAGCCAACCGATAAGACCAAAGCCGTTGTTTAACATAACAATAGCCGGCGCTTTGGGAATTTTTATCGCTGTTCTCTGGGCCCTGACAGCGGAATGGTGGCGGAAAGTTAAGATATTCATTAACTAAAACCAATAATGAAAAAAGTCCTCTTTTTTCTCAGTTTAATTTTCTTTTTGGGAATCGCTTTTGGAGTAAGCGCCGATTCGGTCGGCGAAAGCCGGAATTTTTTTGTTGACCCTAATTACGACTTTTATGGCCGGGAGCAAATTCTGGCCAACCTTCAGCGAATCGGCCAAAAGGCCTATTTTTATCTTGACGAACAATGGTGGCAAGACCTTTCTTATCAGCAGAAAGAGGAAGTAAAAAAAGCGATTGAGAATCTGGACCGGGAGTTTTCCCAGAAAATCTATCCCGAGTTGACTCTTGTTTTCGGTTCGGAATGGAAACCGGGCATTGACGGCGATGATTTAATCACCGTTTTAATCCATCCGATGAAAGGAGAGGCCGGCGGTTATTTTAACAACGGCAACGAATATCCGAAACTGGAAAATCCCCGTTCCAACGAGAGAGAGATGGTTTATTTGAACAGCGACTATCTTGCCGGTTCTTTGGAAAAAAGTTTTTTGGCTCACGAATTCGTCCATTTAATCACTTTTAACCAGAAAGAAAAAAAATACGGGGTTCAGGAGGAAATTTGGCTTAACGAAGCCAGAGCCGAGTATGCGCCGACTCTTTTGGGCTACGATTCTGACTACGAAGGCAGCAATCTGCAAAGAAGAGTGAGGATTTTTCTGGAAAATCCTTCCGATTCTTTGACCGAATGGCAGGGCAAAAAAGATGATTACGGAGTTTTGAATATTTTTACCCAGTATCTGGTTGAGCAGTACGGAAAGGAAATTTTAGGCGATTCCCTCCGCTCTCCCAAAACCGGCATCGCCAGTTTGAACGAGGCCCTGAAAAGGCGCGGCTACAGCCAGGATTTTTCCCGGATTTTCACCGACTGGACAATCGCTGTTTTGGTCAACGACTGCTCTTTGGGCGAGAAATACTGTTATAAAAATTATAACCTAAATAAAATTCAGGTCGTTCCCCTGCTTAATTTTCTGCCCCTTCAGGGCAAAAGCACGCTCGGCGTTTCCCAGGCCGCCAAAAACTGGGCCGGCATTTGGCTGAAATTCATCGGCGGCCAGGGAGAGTTAAAAATTGAGTTTATCGGCGACCCGAACAACTTATTCAGAATTCCTTATCTGGTTAAAAGCGACGACGGTAAATATTCTCTTAACTTTTTCCAGCTTAGCAATCTTCAGCGAGGCGAAATTCTGATTCCCGGTTTTGGCAAAGAAGTGAATTCAATTATCATTATTCCCAGCATTCAGACCAAAACCTCGGGATTTCTCAAAGAGGAGCCCTTGTTTTCTTTTTTCTGGTCGGCCTCAATAATCAGCCGGGCCGAGGAAAAGGAGGAATTTCCCCAATATCTGGAAAGACCGGTTTCGGAAATGAGCGCTTCGGAAATTTTGGCTAAAATCTCGGAGATTGAAATTTTGCTTAATCAGCTAAGAAGTAAGCTGGGCCAGATAAATAATCCGATTGAAACCTACTGCAAGCAGTTTGGGGAAAATCTTTTTTACGGCTTAAAAAACGACAATCGGGTTAAATGTCTCCAGGAATTTTTGAAAAACCAGGGCCCGGAAATTTATCCCGAGGGACTGGTAACCGGCAACTTTTTTTCTTTGACCCGGCTGGCCGTAATCCGTTTTCAGGAAAAATACGTCAATCAGATATTGTCGCCCTGGAATTTAACCAGCGGTACCGGTTTTGTCGGCGCAACCACCCGGGCCAAAATCAACGAAATTTTAAGTCAAAAATTCTGATGTCGTTCTGACCCCGCTTTTAGCGGGGGAAGAATCCCGGAGAAAAGGGTTGACAAAATAATTGGGATTTGCTAATATACCCGTAGTGGGTGTTAAACCCTATAAGTCGACAGCAGACCTCCCTCGAGCGAGGCCTGCTGTTTTTTTACCCTGAGCGAAGTCGAAAGGTTGACTTTTTTGGGAATTGTCCGCCTTTTTTGTTTGGGGTTGCTTGATTTATTAATTGGAACAATTTACAATAAAATCGGGTCGGGAGGCAGGCACCCACAAAAGACTTTTAGGGGTTTACGCTCCCGACCTATTTTAAAATTCAAAATTAAAAAATCAAAATGCAAAATGAAAAATCAAAATTAAAAATTAAAAGAAATATTTTATTATCAAGACATACCACTTTCAAAATTGGGGGACCGGCTGAATATTTTTTTGTCGCCAAAAGCAAAAAAGAAATAATTAGAGCAGTAAAATGGGCAAAAGAAAAAAAATTGCCGTTTTTTATTTTGGGCAACGGCAGTAATGTTTTGGCCCCGGACAAGGGATATAAGGGAATTGTTATAAAAATTCGAAATTTCCCGAAGCAATCCCGCTTACAGCGGGATGCTACGGGGCAGGCAAAATTCAAAGATATTTATGCCGAAGCCGGAGTGAAATTGAAAGATTTAGTAGATTTATCTCTAAATAAATCGCTTACCGGACTGGAGTGGCTGGCCGGTATTCCCGGTACGGTTGGCGGCGCAGTTTGGGGCAATGCCCGGGCCTTTGATTTTAAAATTTCAGACCTTATCAAAAGTGTGGAAGTTCTGGACGTCAAAACAATGAAGATTAAAAATTTTTCCCGAAAAGATTGCCGATTTTCCGAAAAAAAAAGCGTTTTTAAAAAAAATAAAAACCTGGTAATCCTTTCCGCTGTTTTCGGCTTAAAAAAAGGGAACAAAAAAGAAATTCAAAAAAAAATCAGAAAGCATCTTTCTTTAAGAAAAAAGAAACATCCTTTGAATTATCCTTCGGCCGGCTCGGTTTTCATCAATAAAAAAGGGGCCTTGCCCTCGTCTCGTCTGATTGAAAAAGCCGGCTTAAAAGGCCTGAAATTCGGCCAGGCCCGGGTTTCCCAAAAACACGCCGGCTTTATCATTAATTTGGGCGGGGCCAAAGCCGAGGATGTTTTAAATTTGATAAAAATCGTTAAAAGAAAAGTCAAGAACAAGTTCGGCATAATTCTGAAAGAAGAAATAAAAATAATCAAATAAAAACAAGGGCTTGACACCGCTCCTTGTTCTGCTAAAATAAAATCGGATATGAGAAAATTCAAGAACAGTCCGAATAAACCTTTAAAGGGAAGCGGTTAATTTCTGATTTTTTTTGGTTATGCCTGCCTATCGGCAGGCAGGATTGAAAAACCCGCTTCTCCCAAGCGGTTTTTTATTGGTTGAGAGGAATCGGCAGGAAAGAAGTTCTTTTACAAGTTGTGAACATTAATTGTTAGCCAAAAAAGGTAAAAATTGTATTTTAAGGGCAAACGGAGGATGCCTTGGGATATCAGGGCGATGAAGGACGCGGCGTGGCTGCGATAAGCCTCGGGGAGGTGCTTAGCAACCTTTGATCCGGGGATTTCCGAATGGGGAAACCTATTCCGTTAAAAGCGGAATAGTCCCGCTAAAAGCGGGACTGCGTACCCGCTGAAGTGAAACATCTCAGTAAGCGGAGGAAAAGAGAACAATAGTTTATTCCCTTAGTAGCGGCGAGCGAAGAGGGAAGAGCCCAAACCCCGCCTTCTAAGCTCGTGGAGAACGCAATAAAGATTGAGAAAATTATTCTTTTTTTCACATTTTGCGTATTTCAACGAGCATAGAAGGCGGGGGGTTGTAAGAAGATAGCGTCCGGAGCCCAGCCCTCTAAGCCGATAGTTTATGGTTAAATCCTTAAACACACGGCATAGAGGGCTGGGTATTGGAGGGAGAGCATTTAGACGGAGGTTGATTAGAAGAACGTCCCTGGAAAGGGCGGCCAAAGAGGGTAATAGCCCCGTATTTGAAAATTTCTTCGCGCTCCTTGCTGTCTTATCCCGCTTTTAGCGGGATAAATCTTGAGTACCATGGGAAATGAAAATCCCGTGGGAAGCGTCCCGACCTGTCGGGAAAGGCTAAATACCTGATATATCCGATAGTGAACCAGTACCGTGAGGGAAAGGTGAAAAGTAGGCCGTTGAGGCCGGTGAAATAGAACCTGAAACCGTTTTTGCCCACAAGGAGTCAACGCGGTGTCTCACTAACGTTCGACACCGCTTAAAATCAAAAATCAAAATTCAAAATGTAAAATTTAATTATCATTTTGATATTTGAATTTTAAAATTTGATTTTAGGTGGCGAGCGGTAGCGAGACACCGTTATGGCGTGCCTATTGAAGAATGAGCCAACGAGTCCCCGCTCTCTCTTTATCTAAGGGGTTTTGCTCCGAAGGTGTAGAGAAATCAAGCGTTAAAAGCGCGCTTCCCCGTTAAAAGCGGGGAAGAGAGAGGGCGGGGGACCCGAAGCCAAGCGAGCTTGCCATGGCCAGGGTGAACTCCGCAGAAATGCGGGAGGAGGCCCGAACCCGTGAGCCGTGCAATACTCTGGGATGAGCTGTGGTAAGAAGTGAAAAGCTAAACGAGCTTGGTAATAGCTGGTTCTCCCCGAAATAGCTTTAGGGCTAGCGTTCCGTTTACGTTTCCGGAGGTAGAGCACTGAATGGATTCTCTTGGGCTTTGCCCGGATTTTCCAATCAAACTCCGAATGCCGGAAAATTTTGACGGGGCAGTAAGAACATGGGGGCTAAGCTCCATGGTCAAAAGGGAAACAGCCCAAATCTTAATCTAAGGTCCCTAAATCTAGCTAAGTGTTTTTAAGGAAGTGAGACCCCTCTGATAGTTAGGAGGTTAGCTCAGAAGCAGCGAACCTTTAAAAAGTGCGTAATAGCTTACTAACTAAGGGATTTCGCGCCAAAAATTTACGGGACTAAAGCTTGATACCGAAGATAAGA
>CAYNAT010000023.1:0-9246 GCA_964395685.1 uncultured Candidatus Saccharibacteria bacterium
GGTAGGGGAGCATCCCGCCCGCTGTAAAGTTCCGCTGGAAAGCGGGATGGAGCAGGCGGGAGAGAGAATGTTGGCATGAGTAACCACAATGCCGCTGAGAAAGCGGCACACCTAAAATCCGAGGTTTCCTTGGCAATGGTAATCAGCCAAGGGTTAGACGGGCCTAATCCCGCCGGTGCGAACCGGCGGGAGATGGACAGCAGGTTAATATTCCTGCTCTTAAACGTTTTTCCTGAAAAATGACGCAGTTCGGG
Source organism: uncultured Candidatus Saccharibacteria bacterium (assembly GCA_964395685.1). Classification (GTDB taxonomy): domain Bacteria; phylum Patescibacteriota; class Minisyncoccia; order Minisyncoccales; family GWA2-38-27; genus CAYNAT01. Next base: position 255 of record CAYNAT010000023.1, read on the forward strand.
CGACAGGGTGCATTATTGGATTTGCAGTTGAATTCCGCTTTTGGCGGGATAAATCTGTCAAACAAACTGCCTGGAAAAATTTTTCAGGTTAAAGAACGTTTAAACCGTACCGTAAACCGACACAGGTGGATTGACGTAAAAGCGTCAAGGTGAACGAGTGAAAGCTCCTGAAGGAACTCGGCAAAAAAGCAGACGTAACTTCGGGATATGTCTTCCCCGCCCTCTATGCGTGTGGAGTAACGTATTAGTTTAATTCAAAAATTAAATTTTGAAATAAACTTTTGCGAAATTCAACAGGCTTAGAGGGCGGGGCGCAGCGAAAGTACCCCTGGCGACTGTTTATCAAAAACACAAATCCCTGCTAAACTCGCAAGAGGATGTATAGGGGTTGAGGCCTGACCAGTGCTGGAACGTGAACCCTGCCGGTTTGTAACCGCAAAAGCGCGGAATTAACGGAGACGCGGAAATTCTGCGTTTCAACGACCATTCTGCGTTTCTGCGGTTGCAGGCTGAGCGGATTAAGCTTCCAGTGAACGTCGGCAGTAACTATAACTGTCTAAAAGTAGCGTAATCTCTTGCCAGGTAAGTTCTGGCCCGCATGAAAGGCCTAACGACTTGGGGACTGTCTCCAGGAGCAGCTCGGTGAAAATACAATACCGGTAAAGACGCCGGTTACCTGCGGCTAGACGGAAAGACCCCGGGAGCTTTACTGTAATTAGATATTGGGTTTTGGTTTTGGATGCGTAGCGTAGAAGGGAGACTTTGAATTTCGCTTTTCGGAGCGGGAGGAGTCAACAATGAAACACCTTTCTTCCAAGGTCATAATTCTAATCCCGCTTTTAGCGGGACACAGTGTCTAATGGGCAGTTTAAGTGGGGCACTTGCCTCCTAAAGAGTAATGGAGGCGTTTAAAGGTCGGCTAGCTCCGGATGGAAATCGGAGTTGTCGGGCAAAGCCAAAAGCCGGCTTTACAGCGAGACGTATATGTCGAGCTGTTGGGAAACCAGAACTTAGTGAACCGATGCCGCTGGTTACAGAAGCGGCAAAGATCATCAGCCAAAAGTTACCCCGGGGATAACAGGCTAGTAGGGCCCGCGAGTCCACATCAACGGCCCTGTTCGGCACCTCAAAACATCGGGGTGCTATGGCAGTAATGCCATACAAAAAATCTGACTAATAACGGTGAAGCCCGAATTATTCTATGGTATAATTAGGATAATGGGTAATACCGTGGGAAGTTTAACTCAATTTCAGAAATCCGTAATTATCGGAACAATTTTGGGCGACGGGTATTTAAGAATTATTCCCAAAAGGAAAAATGCTTTTTTAGAAATCAATCACTCTTTTAATCAAAAAGAGTATGTTGATTGGAAATATTCTGCACTTAAAAATATTTCTAATTCGTCACCCAAAGCAAGAAAAGGAAATGGCGATAGAATTGCTTACCGTTTCTATACCAAGCAGTTGTCAGAATTAACAGATATTTACCGGTCGTTCTATACTAATAGCAAGAAGGTAATTCCAGAAAATATAATTTTGAATCCAACAATTTTGGCAGTTTGGTATATGGATGATGGTAGCAAATGTGCAGATAATTTCTATCTAAATACCCAAAAGTTTGAGTTAAGGGATCAGCAAATCCTTTTATTAGCACTTAAAAAGATGGGGTTAGAGGCGAAAACTAACAGAGATAAAAATTATTTCCGATTAAGATTCTTAAGCTTTTCTGTACCTAAATTAAAAAAGATAATTACTGAACATATTATCCCATCAATGAAATATAAAATTGGGTTATAACCCCGTAGAGACTTAATCAAAATGAGCAGATGGAAACAAAATTTCCATAATACGTCAGCTCCCGCTGAAAGCGGGATGAAGATATAGTCCGAACCTCTCAGTAATGAGAGAAAAATCCGACAGCGATGTCGGCTCAACGCATCCTGGGGGTGGAGCAGCTCCCAAGGGTTTGGCTGTTCGCCAATTAAAGCGTTACGTGAGCTGGGTTCAGACCGTGGTTCCAATTTGGAACAGGCGGCTTTCCCGAGTAATCGGGATTGAAAAACCGACTAATATCGGTGAAATCCTTGCATTGCAACCTGTCACCACAGTAGTAGAATAAATTTACTACGAGGTAAATATGTTAGGATAATACCGAGGGAAGTTGTAATCTTTCTTATGAAAATTTCTAAAGAAGAAAAAGCTTATATCGCAGGATTTCTTGATGGCGATGGAAGCATTCATGTAAGATTGAAACCGAATTCTACTTATAGATTTCGTTTTCAAATCTCACCATCATTAGTTTTCTATCAATCAAAAAAAGAGAAGTTATATATGCGATGGCTTAAAAATTTGATTAGCAAAGGTTATATAAGAGAAAGAAAAGATGGAATTATTGAATATATGTTGGGTGATGTAAAAAGTATTAGAGAATTGCTTGAGAGTTTATTGCCTTATTTAAGGTTAAAACAAAAACAAGCAAAATTGATGATAGAGGTGTTAGCAATGAAAGAAAAAGTAAAAACTGGTAAAGATTTTCTGAAATTAGCTAAAAAAATTGATGGCTTTCAGAAAATGAATTATTCTAAAAAGCGAATTCAAAATTCTTTAGAAGTTGAGAAAGTTTTAAAAAAAGAAAGATTATTAACCCCGTAGAGACTTTCCCGTTTATAGCGGGAAGATAGAAGTTAAACCTTCTATAATACGTCGGCCCCGTATTTTTATAAAAGCGGGGGTGGTATAGTCCATACACTTAGTAATAAGTGAGTAATATGCGTGAGACAGGTTGGTCCCTATCTACCGCAGGCGTTGAATCTTGAGGGGATTTGACCATAGTACGAGAGGACCTGGTTGAACCGACCTCTGGTCTGCCAGCTGTCCTGCCAAGGGCATTGCTGGGTAGCTATGTCGGGAAAGGATAAGCGCTGAAAGCATCTAAGCGCGAAACCTACCCCAAGATTAGGATTCCTGCCTGCCGACAGGCAGGCTCAGATTCCTCGAAGATGACGAGGCGATAGGCTGCAAGTGTAAGCACCGTAAGGTGTGTAAGTCCCGCTTACAGCGGGATTGAGCTGAGCAGTACTAATAAATCGTATTTAATTTTTACCCTTGGCTAACAATTAATGTTCGCAACTGACATTTATACAATTGAGCTCTGCTGCGGCAGCTGCCTATCCCGTACCAAGTTTGAGAATATTTCTTCGAGGTTTTCGTAAGGCGACTATACTGGAGGTGCTCCACCCGTTCCCATACCGAACACGGAAGTGAAATCCTCTAAGGCCGATGATAGTGGTTTTCCGCGAAAGTAGGTAGTTGCCTTACGAAGATCTTGAACTCAAATTTTGGTACGGGATAGGTAGTTGCCGCAGCGGCGCTTAAAATGGAAGAGGCGGAAAGTTCCGTCTCTTTTGTTTTTCTTAAAATTCAGTTAAGATAAAAATATGGAAATTTCAGCCAATCCCGGGAAAAAACTGGTCCTGGAAGTCAGAGAAAAAAAATACGCCAGGTATCCGATTAGGACCCGTTTTGTCGGCGGTTCCGATTCTTTGGAAGGGCTTTTTTCCGAGTATCTTTCGCCGCTGATTCAAAACGGGGATATTGTTGTTTTTTGTCAGAAAATCGTTTCCCTCGTTCAAAAAAGAATAGTCAGAAAATCGGATTTAAGAGTGGGTTTCTGGGCGAAATTTCTTTCTAAATTTGCCAAAAAAACGCCGGCCGGTTTTTCGGTCGGCAATCCTTTGAAAATGCAGACGGCCATTAACTTGGCCGGTTTGTCCCGAATTTTGTTCGCCTGCTTTGGCGCCGCTTTGGCAAAAATTTTCGGGGTTTCCGGGACTTTTTATCGTTTAGCCGGCCACCAGATTTCCCAAATAGACGGGTTTTACGGCCGGGCCTTTTCTCAATATTCGGAAATCGGAATTTTGGGTCCGGAAAACTGCGACCAAATCTGCCAGAATCTCAGAAACAAATTCGGTTTTTCCTTTGTTGTCGCCGACATCAACGATTTGGGCGGCAACATTTTGGGCCGGAGCCAGGACCTGAAGGGCGAAGAAGACCTGATTCTGGAAATTCTCAAAGACAACCCGGCCACCCAATCCAACTCCCAAACCCCGATAATAATTATAAGAGAAATATAAATTATGAATTGTCCGTTTTGCGAGATTGATCACTTACATATTCATCTTCAGCCGAGAGAATTTGAAGACGACTTATACAAAAAATGCCAGATATTTGAGAAAGATATTTTTAGAGAATTAACCGAACAAGAAATTAAAAAAATTACTGAGTTATTAAAATAAAAATAATAAAAAAGAAAATTTGGACGATTTGACAGTCATTTTTGATAAACTATAATAAAAATAGAGATATGCTTACAAGCGAAGATATTAAAAAAATCGTTGAAGTTGTTGCCACGAAAGAAGATATTAAAGATTTGGAACAAGATATAGATGGTCTTAGAGAGTCGGTTCAAGCCCTTGTTTTGTCTGTTGATAAATTAGTAAAATCCTTAGATAGATTGGAAACAGAATATGCAGCAATAACCAATCAAATAAGTCGTCACGAAAAATGGATTCAGCAGCTTGCCCAACGGCTTAACGTAAAATTAGGATATTAATAAAAATTAAAAAAATCGCCGGAAGCAATAGCGCGAAGGGCGATTTTTTGTTAGAATAAAAGATATGGGTGAAAAGTCTGCAATTCCTTATTTCGCAAAAGTTAATAAATTGTCCGGGACTAATTATGCGGAAGTTAAGAAAAACGCAGATATTATATTTAAGCAAATAAAGTCAAAAACAAAAAGAAGGCCGTATGTTCGGTCTGCTTATTTTAATAAACTAAAAAATCCTCCGCCAGATTGAAGCTTATAAACTTCGGCCGAGGATTCTTATTATAAGAATAGCAAATCATTATATTCTGTCAATAGTTTAAGTGTGAATAATTAGAAATATAATGTATAACCATATTTTTAATTCCCAGGCGAAGAAGATTGGTTCGGCGGCCGCGATTCTGGCCGTTGCTTCGCTGGCCAGCGGACTTTTGGGCCTTTTCCGGGACCGGCTTCTGGCCGGCCGATTCGGAGCCGGCGACGAACTTGATGTTTATTACGCCGCTTTCCGCATTCCCGATTTTATATCCACGGTTTTGATAATGGGCGCCATTTCCGCGGCAATTATCCCGATTTTCAGCAGTTATCTGGTTCGTTCCCGCAAAGAGGCCTGGGATTTTTTCGCTAATCTTTTGAATATTTTTTTATTGTTTTTAATTGTAATTTCCCTTGTTTTAATCATTTTCGTTCCCCAGCTTCTTTCTTTGATTGTGCCGGGTTTTTCCGGAGAAAAAAAAGAACTTGCAGTCGGCTTGACCCGAATTATGTTTTTAAGTCCGGTTCTTTTGGGAATCAGCAATATGATTTCCGGGGTTTTGCGGGTTTTCCGGCGGTTTCTGGTAACGAGCTTAGCTCCTTTAATGTATAACTTGGGAATTATTTTCGGCATCCTTTTTTTTGTGCCATTGTTCGGGCTTCAGGGTTTGGCCTGGGGAGTGGCTTTGGGCGGTTTTTTACATCTTTTGGTTCAACTGCCGATTCTCTTAAAAGTCGGTTTCCGGCCGAAAAAGCTTTTAAACCTTTCTCGCCCCGGCGTTAGCAAGACCCTGAAGTTAACCCTGCCCCGGGCCCTCGGCTTGGCGGCCGGCGAAATAAATTTAATCGTGGTCACGGCCATCGGCTCTTTTTTGGCGGCCGGCAGTATCGCCGTTTTTAATCTGGCAAATAATCTTCAAAAACTTCCCCTTACCTTAATCGCGGTTTCTTACTCAACGGCCGCTTTTCCTTTTCTGGCCGTTTATTTTTCCAAAAAGGACAAAGAAAGATTGCTGGCCGAGTTTTCCTCGGTTTTCCGAAAAATCCTTTTTTTTCTCGTTCCTTTAAGTTTGCTCATTTTTATTTTGAGAGCCCAAATTATCAGAGTGATTTTAGGCACGGGCCGATTTTCCTGGGCCGATACCCAGTTGACCGCGGCTTGTCTGGGCCTTTTTTGTCTGGGCATTTTCGCTTACGGCCTTTCCCTTTTGGTCTCCAAAACCTTTTACGCCCTCCATAACACCAAAACCCCGGCTTTAATAACTTTGTTTGCCATCAGTTTAAACATCGGGCTTTGCTTTTTCTTTGTCTGGCTGTTCGGTTTTCAGAATCCTTTTCAGCAGTTTATTATAAAATTTCTTGACCTGGGGAAAATTCCGGATAATCAGGTAATCGGTCTTCCTTTGGCCTTGTCTTTATCCGGAATAGTTCAGTTATTTTTACTTTTACTTTTTCTCTACAAAAAAATAGGGGATTTTAAGACAGCCCCGGTTAGAAATGCGATTTCTATGGAGGTAAAAGAGATTTTGAAATCCTCTTTGAAAATTTTAATAGCCGGACTTGCCTTGGTTGTCGCTGTTCTTTTCGTCCGGCAAATAGTTGCCGGCTTCGTCAATATGCAGACCTTTGCCGGCATATTTGCCCAGACCGCCTTAGCCGGCTTTGGCGGTTCGGCCGCCTATCTCGCAGCCGCCCTTTTCCTCAAATCCCCGGAAATTGAGAGCTTAAAAACCTTAATTTCCGGAAAAACCCTTGACAAATCTCAATAACGGGTGTATCATGAGATATCGTTAAAAAGTGAATAATGATAGTATCAGCATTATATTGAAAGGGAACAAAAAATGGAAAAAATGGAAAAGAAAAAGAATAGATTTGTTTCAACAGACAACCGTACGGTTATATTAATTATGGCATTTCTGGTGGTAGTTGCGGTTTTTCAAATTGTAAAAACACCGACTTTCAATAAGCCAAGCGGATGGGATCAGGTCGTAGTGCCAGAGAATGAAGACTCGGGGAAGTCTTTGGTAAAGGAAGGAGATGTGGCAGCAGTAGAGAAAAAATTTAAATTATGGTTTTCTCAAAAACAGAAAGATTTTTTTGAAAGAGAAATCCCTAAAAGAAAAATAACTTTCGGGATTCTAGAAGACGGGAGGATTGTGGAATACACCGAAGCAATTCTTATTGAAAGCGATTATTCTTCTAACTGGGATGATGCTCAATTTCTTGGGATTGGACGCTTTCATCATCTTGAATAAAGCGAATAAAGCGATGACCTCGCTAAGGGCGTGGGATATTGAGAAACACTCAATGTTGGCCATGCTTTTTTATTGCCTGAATTTGTGTTAAAAATAAGACAATTATGGAAATTCGCAATTTTTGCATCATTTCCCACGTGGACCACGGCAAGTCAACTTTGGCTGACCGGTTTTTGGAAATGACCGGAGCAATTTCTTCAAGAAAAATGCGGCCCCAGTTTCTGGATATGATGGAGCTGGAAAGAGAAAAAGGCATCACCATCAAAATGCAGCCGATAAGAATGAGCTATAAAAATTATATTCTGAACCTGATTGATACGCCGGGCCACGTTGATTTTTCTTACGAAGTTTCCCGCTCCCTGGCCGCGGTGGAAGGCGCGATTTTGCTGGTTGACGCCGGCAAAGGCATTCAAGCCCAGACCCTGGCAAATTTGGAGCTGGCAAGGCGCCAAAAAATAGTTATCATTCCGGTGATAAACAAAATTGATTTGGTTCAGGCCGAAACGGAAAAAGCCGGCAGAGAGCTGGCCGGGCTTTTGGGCGTCCAGGAGAGCGAAGTTGTAAAAATTTCCGCCAAACTGGGCACTAACGTTGAACGGGTTTTAAGGGCGGTTATTGAGAAAATTCCGGCGCCAAAAAAAGAAAATCTTAAAAAACCTTTTCGGGCTTTGATTTTTGATTCTCTTTACGATTCTTACAAAGGCGTAATCGCTTATGTTCGGGTGGTTGACGGCGAAATTAATAATTCGGAAAAAATAGAACTTTTAGCCGGCCAGACCTCTTCGGAAATAAAAGAACTCGGCTATTTTGCTCCCGAGTTTTCTGCCCAAAAAAAGATTTCAGCCGGCGAAATCGGCTATATCGCCACCGGAGTCAAAGAGCCGGGTAAAGTCCGGGTCGGCGACACGATAGTAAAAAAATCAGAGACCGGGTCTCTGTCATTGTCCGGCTATCGGGAGCCCCAGCCAATGCTCTTTGCCAGTTTTTATCCGGAAAAAGCCGCTGATTTTGATTTGCTTAAAGATTCTCTTTTCAAGCTGAAACTTAACGACCCTTCCCTGGTTTTTGAACCGGAAAGCAAGGAGCAGCTGGGCCGGGGTTTTCGCTGCGGATTTTTGGGCGCTCTCCACGTTGAGATTGTTTCCGAACGTCTGCGCCGGGAATTCGGACTGAATCTGATTATTTCCCGGCCCTCGGTGGTTTATAAGATTATTGATTTAAACGATAAAGAAAAATTCGTTTATTCTCCTTCGGACTGGCCGGAGCAGAGCAAAATAAAAGAAAGCCGGGAGCCCTGGGCCAGAACCGAGATAATAACTCCGGCTAAATATCTCGGCCGGCTGATGGAAATTTTCAAGAGCATCAATTCGCTTTATCTGGAAACAAAATATCTCAGTCCCGAGCGCTTGATGCTGATTTATGAAACGCCGCTGAAAGAGATAATAGTCAATCTTTATGACAAAATAAAAGGAGCCAGCCAGGGTTTCGCCTCCTTTAATTACCGGTTTTTGGAATACCGCAAAGCCGAACTTTTGAAAATGGAGGTTTTAATCGCCGGAAAATTGGAGCCGGCTTTTTCCAGAATCGTGGCCAAGGATAAAATTTACCAAGAGGGAAAAAATCTGGTTTTAAAATTAAAAGATGTCCTGCCGGCCCAGCAGTTTAACCTTGCCTTGCAGGCAGTGGTTGCCGGTAAAGTCGTTGCCAGGGAAACGGTTCGGGCGCGGAGAAAGAACGTGACCGGTTATCTTTACGGCGGCGATTACAGCCGCAAAAGAAAGCTTCTGGAAAAACAGAAAAAAGGCAAAAAAATCCTGAAAGAAAGAGGCAGAGTCAAGATTGACCAGAAAACCTTTTTAGAGATTTTCCGAACTTAAAA
>CAYNAT010000024.1:0-1945 GCA_964395685.1 uncultured Candidatus Saccharibacteria bacterium
TTTATTTCAGCCATTTATTGTATCTTTGCTCTATTTGTTTTCTTTCTTTTTCCGTTCTCCGGTGCTTCTTTTCAAGTTCTTCCGGAATTTCTTTTTTGTTTTTGAAAAGATAATCATAAATCGCTTCGGAAAGCGCCTCCACTGCCAGGAGAGAGCAATGAATTTTTATCGGCGGCAAACCGCCCAAAGATTTTATTATTTTGTCGTTGTCAATCTCCAGGGCCTCTTTAATGGTCTTGCCTCTTGCCAAATCAGTGACAACGCTGCTGGTGCTTATTGCCGCGGCGCAGCCGAAAGTTTCAAACTTTATATCCTCAATAACCTCGTTTTCGCTAACTTTAATATAAAGATACATTACGTCGCCGCAAATAATGTTGCCGACTTTGCCAATGCCGTCGGGTTTTTCCATCTTTCCGTAATTATGGGGATTTTGAAAATGGTCAATTACTTTTTTTGAATACATAAGCTTTTTAGAGGCCCGACCTCTTTAAAACTGCGACCTGCCTGCCGGCAGGCAGGAGCTTAAATAGAGGTCGGGCCTCTTTTTATCTAAACGGAGAAATTTTTCTTAATTTTTTAACAATTTTTGGCAGAACCTTGAGCAGATAATCAACTTCTTTCCCGGTTGTCTGCCGACCCAAAGAAATCCTCAAAGAGCCGTGGGCCTGGGCCGGCTTCAAACCGATTGCCAGAAGCACCGGACTCGGCTCCAAGGTGAGCGAGGAGCAAGCCGAACCGGTGGAAACGGCAATTCCTTCCAAATCAAGCCGCAAAGCCAGAGACTCGCCTTCAATAAAAGAAAACCAAAAATTAAGAATATTGGGCAAACGTTTTTGTGCAGGGCCGTTCAGATGAGAATTTTCTATTTTCAGAATATTTTTTATCAATTTGTCTCTTAATTTTGCAAGCCGTTGGCTTTCCCTTTTCATTTCTTTTTTAGCGATTTCCGAAGCCCGGGCAAAACCGACAACGGCCGCTAAATTAACTGTTGAGCTCCTCAAGCCCCTTTCCTGGCCGCCGCCGTGCAGAAGCGGTTCCAGTCCCACTCCCTGCCTGTCCGGCAGGCAGGCCTGCTTGACGAACAAACAAGCCGCGCCTTTTGGTCCGTAAATTTTATGAGAGCTGGCCGTAAGCAAATCAATTTTCAGTTTATTGACGTCAATCGGAATCTTTCCGAAACTCTGGGCCGCGTCAGTGTGAAATAAAATCTTTTTCTCCTGGCCTGCCTGCCGGCAGGCATGGCAAATTTCGCCGATTTTTTCAATCGGCTGGATTGTTCCGATTTCGTTGGAGGCCTGAATTATGGAAACCAAAATCGTTTCTTTGGTTATCGCCTTTTTAACTTCTGACGGATTAACTATTCCGTATCTATCAACCGGAATTCTGGTTATTCTTACTCCCTGTTTTTCCAGCCAATTGGCTGATTCAGCAATACAGGGATGCTCAATCCGGGAAACGATAATGTGCTTTTTTTTGTTTCTATTGGCGAAAACAGCTCCTTTCAAAGCCAGATTATTGCTTTCAGTTGCCGAGCCGGTAAAAATTATTTCATCGGGTTTGGCTCCGATTAAGTCAGCAACTTGTTCCCGGCTTTTTTCCAGAGCGATTTTCGCTTCCCGGCCGAAGCTGTGAAGCGACATTGTGTTGCCGAATTTTCGGGAAAAATAGGGTTTCATCGCTCTAAACACCCGATTGTCAACCGGCGTGGTTGCCGCATAGTCAAAGTAAATTCTCTTCATGCAAAATTATCATAACAAAAAAACGGCTCTGGTTCAACCCAAAGCCATTTTTGAAAGACAGGGAAGCCCCTAAACCGCTCCCCAAGCTTTTCAGCATAGAATATGTAGTGGGGCACCAAGTCATCATCAGGACTTCCCGTCAGCGCTAACTTCAATTTAGCAAAACCAAATCTTTATGTCAATCCCGCTTTCAGCGGGACAGGCCC
>CAYNAT010000024.1:2045-9066 GCA_964395685.1 uncultured Candidatus Saccharibacteria bacterium
CCCGCTTTCAGCGGGACAGGCCCTTATTTCAGCTCTATTTTGGCTCCGGCCGCTTCAAATTTCTTTTTCATTTCCTCTGCCTCCTCTTTTTTGACGTTTTCTTTTATCGTTTGGGCGCTGCTGGCCGCCGCGTCAACCAAATCCTTTGCTTCTTTCAAACCCTTGGCAGTGATATCCCTTACCGCTTTGATAACGTCAATTTTCTTTTCGCCGACAGCGGTTAAAACAATGTTGAAAACGCTCTTTTCTTCTTTAGCCGCTGCTTCAGCCGAGGCAGGCGCAGCCGCGGCCATTATCGGAGCCGAGGCCGAAACGCCGAATTTCTTTTCCAGGACTTTAACCAGTTCCGCCAAATCCAAAACCGACATCTGCTCTATTTTTTCAACGATGTCTTCAAATTTCTTCGGTATTTCTATTTTTTCCTCTTTTTCTTTTTTTTCTTCTTTATTTTTTTCTTCTGCCATACTTTTAAAAAATCCCAAATCCCAATAACCAATGACCAATTCCCGATTTCATTGAGGACTCTCGACAAAGTCGGAGCAGATCTCAATTTCCAAAATCCCAATTATCGTTTTGGGCATTGGAGTTTAGGGCTTCATTGGGCATTGGGGCTTGGGCCTTGGGGCTTAATATTGCTTAAAACGCAAATAAGACCTTTAATGTTCCCCTGCAAAACATTGACGAAACTGGAAGCAGGGCTAAAAATATTGGAAACGACTCTCGCCAATAGTTCCTGTCGGGAGGGAATTTTCGCCAAAGCGATTATTTCTTCGGCTGGCCGGAATTTTCCCTCCAAAAATCCGCCCAGGATTTTCAATTTTTCATTGGTCAAAGAAAACTGATAAGCGGTTTTAGCCGGGGAAATCTCGTCCTCAAAACCGAAAATCAAAGCCAGCTGACCGCTCAATTTTCTGCTTTCAAAATCAATCTTCTTTTTTTTGAAAACCAGGTCAAGCAGGTTTTTTTTGGCGACCCGCAGTAGACAGTTCGTTTCTTTCAGTTTTTTTCTCAAAACAAAAAGCTCGTTGGCCTTCAAGCCCTCAATCGCGGCAAAAACCATTGCTTTTTGCCCGCCAATATTTTCTTCCAGCTGTTCAACTATTTTCTTTTTTTGTTCTTTTTTTAAGGCCATATTAAAAAACTGCGGATTATCCGCAGACAAAAAATCTTTACCCTCGGCAGGAATTATCTCGCTTAAAGCGGGACCTGCTGTCTGCGGATATATTTTCATCTTACTCTTTCCAGAAACCCTGTCAACCCCCGCTGAGCGGGGTCAACCCCGCTGAGCGGAGTCAACCCCGTAGCAATTCCGGCGTCGTCCGTTGCTTTTGATTTATAATGTCATATTTTTTTATTTTGACAGACAACGGGATAAAACAAATAAAAAAACCCGAGAGATAATGCTCTCGGGCTCTTTAGCTGGTTTCTGGAAATACCTTAGGGTTTTGCTAAAAACTCAAACGCCCTCTTAATATCTGCCTCTGCTTCGGGTAGTTCGTCAACGGCTTTAATGACGGCCAGAAAGAAAGGGTCAAACCATTGTGTATGCGGGGCAAAAGCATCGCTTATCTTCCCGCCGGTTTTGATGAATTCGCAAATTTTTTTAAGAACGCCGTAGAATTCCCCTCTGAACCTTTGAATACAAAGCTCTAATGCCCGGGAAAATGAATACTCCTTCAAATATGTTGCAAGTAAAATGGTGAATAGCTGGACTTCGTTGCTGCGGCCAACCTGCTGAGCAAGCGAAAATGGCTCGCTACAATTCTTTGCATATACAAGCAGAGCCTTATCCAGGTTGCCGCTTTTTTCGCCGTAGCCACAGATATCAAGGAAGCCGGAAGTATCATTCAACGCTTCCAATCCCGAGAACCCCATACAAAACGCCTCTTTAAAAGATTCCCCACATCTGATCTGGTCTACCGCCACTACAAAATCCTTACGCAACTTTGCGTTCGGCGTAATACTGGCCACTAACTTCATTGCATCCAGAATAGGGATACTAACACTTATTGCTATGCCCAAGGCCTGGGCAGCAATAGCAAGTTCGGCCGTTGTAAATTCAGGCAATTTTTCAAAAACATCGTCAGGCACATTCAAATCATATACATTATTCATATAACACCTCCAAATTGTTAAAGAAACTGGTTTAAATTAGTTAAACTAACACATATTGTATTTTTACATAAAACTTAATAAATGTCAACCCCCACAGGCAATGTCCAGAACTTTTTGCACTTTTCTGCCAAAAAAACGCCCTATGCGCTATCGCACCGGGCGAGGGACGGCTTGGGATTACTACGAGGTCAACCCCCGCTGAGCGGGGTTAATCCCTATTTCTCAATGCAGAGAAGTTTCTGGGACTGGTCGCAGGACTTGCCTTCGGCAGGGTAAAAAACCGTTTCCTTGTCTTTGCCGCTTAAGCCGGAAGCCAATCCGGCCGAGGCAACCGCCTCGGTAAATTTTCCCTGGGGCGTATAACAACTCGGGAAAGAAGGCCGGGGCTGGCCTTCGCCAACCGGATAACCGTCAACCGTTTTTTCGCCTGTTGTCCAATTCTGACAGGTTGTGGTAAAGCTGTATTTTTCCAACAGGGGTTTGGAAGATTCGGAAAGAGCCGCGGTTATGGCAAGGCAATTTTTCTTGCTCGCTTCGTCAAGCCGGCCCAGCCACAAATTAGCCAGGTCGTTCAGAAAATCTTCTTCCATTTTCTCCGAGTTAATTATTTTCAAAGCGTAGAATTTAACCAGCAGTTCTTCAAAATTCTTTGCCAAAAGCCGGTGGCAGCTGTCCCCGCCGGCTAAAACAGCCGCGGCCTGAGCCAGAACAAAAATTCCTTCTTTTCCTTTGGGTGTCTTTTCCAGTCTTTTTACGGCTGTTTCCTGGTCCGAATCGCCGCCCAGAAAAGCCAGCCACTTACCGCCAAAGCCCTGTTTTTCCGCTTCATCCTGACAAATTTTATCAGCGCCTTCCAGACCGCCCAGATTGCCGTTATAACTTCCTTCGGTAATAAAAACCCTTCTTAAATCCGGGAAACCGCTGGCTAAATAAAGCCATTGTCGGTCCGCGGACAAGCTGTCGCAAGTGCTAAGCAAGGGAAAGGTAATGCTGAAAGCGGCCTTGGAATAGTCAATTTTATTTCCTTCAGCCCAGGGATATTCAAAAACGGCAATCCAGTTGTCCGGCCCGTATTCCTGGCCGGCCGCGATTTTCCATTCCAGTTTGCCTGAACCGGCCGGCAAGTCCTTGGCCAGCCACTGGGCTTTATCGCCCTGAAAAAGAACAACGCCCACTTTATCTATGCCTTTGGCTTTCCATTTTATTTCATAGGTCTGGCCGATTTCCCATTCTTCCCAGCCGTTGGGGCTGATAAGCTGAACGCTCTTGCCGGAAAAAATAAAGTAAAAAACGATAATTAATCCCGCAACCAAAACAATGGCTAAAACCGCCACGAAAAACAAGGTTTTTTCCAAAGGAAATTTTTCCGTTATTGAATTCATAATTATTCTTTAGAAAGACAGGCCGGTTTTATTTGCTCTCTCAAAAATTCCAGAACCTGGCTTTTATTGTTATAAACAGGGCTTTCTTTGGGCGTCCAGAGAAAAGCGAAGTAAAGCGCTTCTTCGTCCTGCTGGCAGTTTTCCAAAAGGCATTTTTGCTCCGGTTCCTGCTGGCCGGTCTGACCCAAGTAAATTATATCATAATTTTCTTCTTTTTTACACAAGACCGCGTACAAACCATAGGATTGGGAATAATAAACCGCGCTCTGCTCTTTTACCAAATCCAAACTCATCGGTCCGGCGAAATAAAGGCCGGCAATGTTGAAAAATTGGGGCGGCCCCGGAAAATTCAAAGCCGGCGAAGGAGGAAATTCGCCCGAAGATTGAGCCGGCTTCAGGGCCTCGCCCTTTTTCAGCAAAAAACTGACGCCGAGAACGGCAAAAACGACTGCCAAAAAAAGCAGCAAAGCAGCGATAAAAATAAATAAAGATTTTTTCTTATCAATTTCCGGCATTTTTCTTAAAAATCTCAATTATAGCCAAGGCAAATTCTTTGGCAGCCAAAGGACCATTGGCCGTAATAATGTTGTCGTCAACAACCACTGGTTGGGATAAATAAATCGCTCCGGAATTTTTAAGGATTTTAACGGCTGACTTGTCCATAGCTGAGCTCCAAACCGTTGCCTTTCTGCCTTTGAGAACTCCGGCTTTTGCCAAAATGGCCGGAGCAATACAGATCGCTCCCAGAATTTTTCCCGGCTCTAAAAAATCCCGGCTAAGCTGATGGCAAACCGGATCGTCAAAATAATTTACCGCGCCCGGACCGCCGATAAATAAAAGCGCCTGAAAATCAGCCGGACTTACTTCTTTCAGCAAAAAATCAACCTCGGCTTCGCCGCCCAGCTTAGCGATTGCCCCTCCCAGAGAAGAACTTATTGTCGCAACCTTAAAACCGGCTTTTTCCAGAATTCCTTTGGGAATAAAATATTCCTCGTCCCGAAAATCCCGAAAAGCAATAACCATGGCGATTTTCTTGTCCATTGTTTTAGTATAACAGTTTTTTAATTTAAAAAAACAAGACATTTCAGCTTCGCCGGTTAAAGGCGAAAACAGCGGCCAGAATCATCAGCGCGGAAAAAACCAGCAGAAACAAGCCGTTGAGCCCAATGGGATAAAGAGCGATTTTTTCAATAAGCTCGGGGGAAATTTGACCGTTAAAAATAATCTGCCGGAAAGCGTCAACTCCGTAGCTTAAAGGATTGATTCGGGAAATCAGGGTCATCCAGAAAGGAACGGCCGTTAAAGGAAAAAAGGCGCCGGAAAGGAAAAACATCGGGAAAATAAGCAGCTGCATCACCAGGCCGAAACTTTCCGTTGTCTTCATCAGCGAAGCGATGAGCAGGCCGAAGCCGGAAACCGCGAGGGATAAAAGAAGCATAAAAAGAAAAAGCTGGGGAATAATAATCAGTTTAAGGTTAAGGCCGACAATCGGAGCAATGGCTAAAAGTATCAGACCCTGGAAAGCGGCGATGGTGCTGGCGCCCAAAGTTTTGCCGAGAGCGATGGAAGTCCGCGAAACCGGGGCCACTAAAATCTCTTTCAAAAATCCGAATTCCCGGTCCCAAACCGTGGAAACGGTTGAGAAAAAAGCCACGCCCATTACGCTCATAGCGATAATGCCCGGATACATAAACTGAAGAAAATCAACCCCGAAATTGGCCTGGGCCAGAGTTTGCCTCAAACCCAGACCGAAAATGAAAAGAAACATCAGGGGCTGGAAAATAGTTGAAATAATCCGCGTCTTGTCCCGCCAATAACGGATGATTTCTCTCTGCCAGATTGTATAAATCGGTTGAATTTTTATCATAAAATTGACTAACGATGTTTTCTAATTTTCAGGCGCTGACGCATTATTTCCTGGTCCGAGGCCTCTTCTTCGCGAATGGTCCGGCCGGTTAAAAGAAGAAAAACCTCTTCAAGGGTTGTTTTTTGAAGTTGTTTTTTTAAATTGGCCGGCGAATCAAGAGTAATGATTTTACCTTTGTCAATAATGGCGACGCGGTCGCAGTATTCGGCCTCGTTCAGATAATGAGTGGTCATAAAAATGGTCATTGCCCGCTCTTTTTTCAGTTTCAGAATGTAATCCCAGAGATGAGCCCGGGTCTGGGGATCAAGGCCCAGAGTCGGTTCGTCCAGAAAAAGCAGTTTGGGATAATGAATCAGACCTCGGGCTATTTCCAGCCGACGTTTCATTCCGCCGGAAAATGTCTTGACAATGTTCTTCCTCCGCTCCCAGAGTTCAACCAAACGCAAAACTTCTTCGGCTCGTTTTCGGTATTCCTCTTTGGGCACCGAATAGAGTTTGGCGTGGAAACGGAGATTTTCTTCGGCAGTAAGACGCTCGTCCAAAGAGCTGTCCTGAAAAACCAGTCCGATTGATTTCCGCACCTCGTCTCTTTGAGAAAGGATGTTGAACCGGTTAATGGTCGCTTCGCCCTCGCTCGGCTTCAGAAGGGTTGAAAGCATATTAATGGTCGTGGATTTGCCGGCGCCGTTAGGCCCCAGAAAACCGAAAATCTCCCCTTCTCTCACCTCAAAGGAGATATGGTCAACGGCAATCAAACCCTTAAATTCTTTAGTCAAATTTTTTACTTCAACTATATTCATATTCAAAGAATTTTTAATTTTAAGAGGGCTTTTTCTTTTTTCTTGGCCTCTATCATCAGGTCTTTTTTTATGCCCCTGGTCTCCTCTAAAAATTTTTGGAAATTTTTCCGGTTCAAGTAATCGGAATGGGCTCCTCTTTTTTTGTTTCTGGCCTGCTCGCTGAAATCAACCATAAAAATTCCGTCTCGCTTTTTCCAGGTTTTTTCAGCCAATTGCATCGCTCGCCTTATTGATTCTCCGTTATTGAACAGCTTGTGATGAAAAGCGTCAAGCAAAACCGGAATTTTAGTCCTTCGGGAAACTTCCAGACAATCTTTCAGAAAAAAAGAACGGCCGTCGTTTTCCAGAACCAATCTTTTTTTAATCGGCAAAGGCAGTTTTTGATAATTTTTGATAAATCTCTCCTTACTCCTTTCTTTATCCTGATAAACCCCGCCCAAATGGATTTGGACCTTATGGGAATAGTCCAAACCCAAAAGTTCCAAAATCTCGCTCTGATATTTTAAGGTTTTCAGGCTCTTCTGGAAAATCCCCCGACGAGGCGAATTGATAATCGTGAAATGGCCGGGATGAAGAGAAACCCGCATTTTGTTTCTGCGGATGTAATCGCCGATTTCCTGGAAATCTTTTTTAAAAATCTTTTGCCATTTAATTTTGCAAACCGGATGGTCGGCAAAAGGAATCAAGCCGGAACTAATCCGAAAGAAATAAATATAATGGGCTTTATTCCATTTAAGAATCCTGGCCAGGCAATCCAGATTATTTTTAGCCGTTTCCAAGAATTTTTCCCGGGAAAAAGAACCCAAGCGAAACGTTCGGGAGCAGCTGCAGGGCACCGATAAATTGACGCAGGCGTA
>CAYNAT010000025.1:0-3901 GCA_964395685.1 uncultured Candidatus Saccharibacteria bacterium
CCTCAAGGGTCCCCTTTTTAATAGTTTCTTCAAAAAAAATCTCAACAATCTCTCTAAATCTTCTTTTTACTTCATCGTAATTCCTGCCGGAAGTGGATAAATCTAATGCCGGCGTATAAGCGACGAGTTTTTTCCCCTCCCGGAGAATAGAAACCGGCAAATTTACTTTTAACATTGTTTTTGGCATATAATTTATAATAGCAGAATGAAAAATCAAGTCAATGGGGTCTGACCCGGGTCAGACCCCATGTTTGTTATCTATAAATATCGTGAGTGCCGATGTCTAAAAATAAAATCTCTCCTTTGGAGAGAAAAATAAATTTGATACGATAGGAATTATCAATCCAAAAAGCCCAACATCCTTTATCTTTTCCTGAAAGTTTATGAGTTTTAAGGCGAGGGTTAAAAGGGTTTTCTCGGAAGATGTATTCTTTTTCTTTTGCTTTTTCTTTAATATTCTGAGCTAACCGCCGGTAATTCTTTTCAAATTTAGGCGATATTCTAATTATCATAAACTTAATCTAAATCCGCTAAAGAATTTATCTTTTTACATCTTCCTTTTCTGTAATCCTCTAATCCCTCTTCCACTAACTTATCCAACTCCTCTGCCTTTTTGCTTTCCAAATAATAAGTTGGGATTGCTTTTTCTCGCAATTCTTCATATTCTCGCAAAGGTAAAATTACCATCCCTCCCTCTCGGCGGATAGTTTTCTTGGGAATAGTTATTAAATTATTGGCAGATTGATTGGCCATGTAATTTTATTCTACCGAAATGGAACCCAATGTCAACTCTCTGCGGATAAATTTTTTATCGCGATTTTGCGGGTTTTTTCGTCAATGAATTCAAAATTGAGCCAGATGGTGTTTTTGGGCAGGATTTTTTTGATTTTTTCGGCCCATTCAACGGCAACGATATTTTGAGGATTAGAAATAATCTTTTTGAAACCTAGGGTCAATAATTCTTTCGGCTCTTGAAGCCGATAACAATCAAGGTGATAAAAATTTTTGAAGTTTAGAATTTGGGATTTGGGATTTGATTGGTTATTGGTATTTGTCTCCCTTCGGGAGACCTCCCGCAGGGAGGGAATTTGAAATTTTTTATAAATCACGAAGGTCGGGCTCAAAATTTTTTCTTTTATCCCCAAACCCCGGGAAAAACCCTGCAAAAAAGTGGTTTTACCGCTACCCAGTTCTCCTTTCAAGCCAAGGACAATCGCCTTTTCCCCGGGCTTTATTTTAATAATTTCCCGGGCAATCGTCTCGGCAATTTTTTTAGTTTGGCCGCTGCTACTTGAAAAATATTCCGGTTTCATGTTAGTATATGATAACATGGAGGGAACAAAAAAAATAATCGGCCAGGTTGAAATTTCCAAACTGAAAATCAGCAATATTGCGGAGTTCAAAAAGAAAATTGACTCCTCCCTGAAAAAAAGCACCAGCGAACTTTTGGAAATTATTTTAGCGGGAGCAATAGCTCTCGATTGCTCGGATATTCACATTGAACCGGAGGAAAAACAGGCAAAATTAAGAGTACGGCTTGACGGAATTCTGGAAGACGTTTTGTTTTTTGACCCGAAAATCCAGAAATCCCTGGTCTCCCGAATCAAGCTTCTCTCCAAACTGATTTTAAACGTAAGCGACCGGCCCCAGGACGGCCGGTTTTCTATTGCCTTGACCGACAACCCGATTGAAATCAGAACCTCTTCTCTGCCGGCCGAATACGGCGAATCAATTGTTTTGAGAATTTTGAATCCCAAAAGTTTGATTGACGTGGAGGCGCTGGGCTTGCGGCAGGATTTGAGAAAAATTTTCAACAAAGAAATTGGAAAACCCAACGGAATGATTGTGGTGACCGGACCGACCGGTTCGGGCAAAACTACCACTCTTTACGCGGTCCTGAAAAAACTCAACAAACCGGAGGTAAAAATCATTACCATTGAAGACCCGATTGAATATCACCTGGAAGGCGTTTCCCAAACCCAGGTAGAGCCAAAAAAAGGTTATGATTTTGCCGGCGGCCTGCGCTCAATAATGCGCCAGGACCCGGACGTGGTTCTGGTCGGTGAAATCAGGGATTTTGAAACAGCCAAAATCGCGCTTCAGGCTGCCTTAACCGGCCATCTGGTTTTAAGCACTTTGCACACCAACGACGCGGCCGGCACTATTGCCCGGCTCCAGGCCCTGGAGGAAAAACCGGTTAATATCGCGCCGGCCCTGAATATGGCTGTTGCCCAGCGTCTGGTCAGAAGGGTCTGCCCGAAATGTTCGGAGTTGAAAAAAATCTCTCCGGAAAATTTAAAAAAAATAAAGAAAGAAATAAGAAATCTGCCTGCGGAAATCAAAATCCCGAAGCTTTCGCCGCTAACAAAAATAGCCCAAATCAAGGGCTGTAAAGAGTGTAATTTTAGCGGCTATAAGGGACGAGTCGGTATTTTTGAGTTTTTTCTGATTGACGACCAAATGGAAAAATTCATCCTTACTTCGCCTTCCATCGTGGCGATGAAAGAATTGGCCGTAAAAAAGGGAATGGTTTTGATGCGCCGGGACGGCTTTATCAAAGTGCTCCGGGGAATTACCACTATTGAGGAGGTGGAAAGGGTAACCGCGGAATAAAAGTAAGCCCGGGGCTGGGGGAAACTTTTTAAGGCAAAAAGCTAAGACCTTCCGCGAGGAATGGCTTCGTCCCCCGCTAAGCGGGGGGCCAACCCACCCGTCTACAGGAAAATCCCGTTCCCCAGCCCCGGGCCTGCTTTTATCGCTTAAACTACTCTGACAACTCTCATTTTAATACATTATCCAAAATTTGTCAAGAGCCAGCCGAAAAATCTGTTTTGTCTAATCGCTGTCTTGTTGTTATTTTGCCCTTTTTCTGTTGAAGGAATTTCTTCTGACACAATGCTTGAGAAAGTATTAATCAATGAAATTGCCTGGATGGGGACCGCGGTTTCGGCGAATGACGAATGGATTGAATTATATAATCCGGGCAACGAGGAGATAAATCTTGACGGCTGGATTCTGAAAGCCGACGACGGAAGTCCGGAAATAAATTTGAGCGAAGCGATTCCGGCTCTGGGTTTTTATCTTTTGGAAAGAACCGATGATAATTCAGTGCCGCAGATTAGCGCTGATTTGATTTACAAAGGCGCCCTGGGAAACAACGGCGAGAACCTGAAGCTTTACGATAATTCCGGAAATTTGGTTGACGAAGTGAATTGCGCCGAGGACTGGCTTGGCGGAGATAATACAACTAAACAAACAATGGAGAAAATTGACTCGGGCTGGCAGACGAGCAGTGAAGCGGGTGGGACGCCAAAGGCGAAAAACAGCGAGCAAAAAGCAAAAAACGAAGAACAAGAAAAATCCGAAATCCAAGAGTCAACAGAAATTACATCCCCGCAATCTCTAAAAATTAAATACCCGGCAGGCGTTATTTTCAACGAAATCCTGGCTTCGCCCGAAGGCGCGGACGCGGAGAATGAATGGATTGAAATTTTTAACCAAAATGATTTTGAAGTTAATCTTGCTAACTGGCAAATTAAAGATAACACGGGAGCAATTACTGCTTACAGTTTCCCCGCTGAAACCAAAATCTCTGCTTTGGGATTTTTGGTTCTGAAAAGACCGGAAACAAAAATTACCTTAAATAACGACGGCGATGGCTTAACCCTTTTTAATCCGAACGGAGAAATCGCGGACTCAATCACTTTTGGGAAATCCTCGCTGGGCCAATCATACAACAAAACCCAATCCGGCTGGGAATGGAGCGATATTCTAACTCCGGGGAAAGAAAACATCGTCTCCCAAAAATCCGCCGAGGCCCGTCCTCGGACGAATCTGATAAATGAGGAGCAAGCGGAGCAAACGGAGCAAACAGAAAATCAGAGACCCGGGTCTCTGTCGC
>CAYNAT010000025.1:4001-8539 GCA_964395685.1 uncultured Candidatus Saccharibacteria bacterium
TCTGTCGCTTGGGGGAAAAACTTCCGGCCTTAAACCGCTTTTTATCGGCTTAATCACTGCCTTATTTTCAGGAATTGTTTTTCTCGTTTTTTTGACGAAATCAAATTTTTGCGATAAACTAAATTGAGGTTATTTAATTATGTCGGGCCACAGCCACTGGGCTTCAATAAAACATCAAAAGGGAATCGCTGATGTTAAAAAGGGCAAGGCCTTTTCCAAGGTTATCCGTTTGATTACTTTGGCCGCCAAAACCGGGCCTAATCCGGAAACCAATCCCAAATTGCGAATGGCTGTTGAACAGGCCAAATCCCTGAATATGCCCAAAGACAACATTGAAAAGGCGATAAAACGGGGAAACGGCCAGTCGGAAAACGAAAATCTGGAAGAAGTGGTTTTTGAGGGCTTCGGACCGGCTGGCGTAACGGTTATTGTTGAGGGAATAACCGACAATAAAAACCGGACTTTGGCTGAAATCAAACAAATTTTTAATCAAAATAAGGGAAAACTGGCTAACGAGGGCTCGGTAAAATGGATGTTTGAGCGCAAAGGAGTAATTACGATAAATCCCCTCCCTGCGGAAGGTCTCCCGCAGGGAGACAAAATCCCTAAGAAAGAAAATTTGGAGTTGAAGGCGATCGAGGCCGGAGCCGAAGACGTTTTTTGGGACGATGATTTACTTGATGTCTATACCAAAGCCGAAGACCTGGAAAGGGTGAAAAAAAATTTGGAGGAAAAAGGACTGAAAATTGAATCTGCGTCGCTGGACTGGCAAGCCAAAGAAACGATTAAAGTAAATGAAGAGGACAAAACGGCCTGTCAAAAATTATTTGAAGCCCTGGACGAAAACGACGCAGTCCAGGACATTTATTCAAATTTGAAGACTTAAATTATGATAATATTAGGCATTGATCCGGGAACCGCCACCACCGGTTTCGGGATTATCAGAAAAGTAAAAAAGAATCTAAAAGTCGTTGACTACGGCTGTATTAAAACCAGCAAGGATTTGTCGGCCGGAGAACGGCTGAACATACTGAATAAGGAACTCAATAAAATAATAAAAAAACACAAACCGAGCGTCCTGGCCGTGGAAAGCATTTATTTTTTTAAAAACCTGAAAACGGCAATGCCGGTAAGTCAGGCCAAAGGAGTAATCTTGCTTACCGCGGCCAAGAAAAAAATTCCGGTTTACGAATTTTCCCCTCTCCAGATGAAAATGCTCGTAACCGGCTACGGCAAAGCGGAAAAAAAACAGGTCCAGCAGAAACTTAAAACCCTGCTCAAAATGAAAAAGCCGCCCAAAATGGACGACGCGGCCGACGCCTTAGGCATCGCCTTTTGTTGTGTTAAACCTGGCTTAACTAAACCAGGTTTAACACAATTAAGTTAATTTATTTTCAGAAACTTTCTTTTTCCGACCTGGATTATCAGTCCTTTTTTTATTTCAACAACTTTTTTCCAATCGTTTTGAATTTCGCCGTCTATTTTTACCCCTTTCTGTAAAATCAATCTTTTCGCCTCGCTTTTTGACGAAGCGAGCTTAACTCTTACTAATAAATCCAGGATGGCGAGCTTGGCTCCTTTGATTTTTATTTCGGGGATATCGGTTGGTAATTCTTTTTTCTTAAAAATTTTATTAAATTCTTTTTCCGCTCTCTCGGCTTTTTTTTTACTATGATAGATAGCAACGATTTCCTTTGCCAGTTTCATTTTTAAATCTCTGGGATTGTTGATTTTTCGAAGCTCATTTAGAGGAACTTCGCTGCAAAGCTTAAAACAAGGCGTTATCACCTCATCAGGCAAAGCCATTATTTTGCCAAGCATCTCGTTCGCTGAATCGCTTAAGGCGATGTAATGCCCCTCGCTTTTGGAAAACATTTTCTTCCCGGTTTCCGGGTTTTCTAAAAGTGGCGTGGTGACAACAAATTTTTCCTTTTTATTGTAAATTTTTACCAAATCCCTTCCGACCAGCATATTAAACGTCTGGTCCGTTCCGCCTATTTCCGCATCAACATTCAAAACAACGGAATCGTACCCCTGGAGTAGAGGATATAGAAATTCCGGCAAAAATATTTCCTGTCCTCTTTTTAATCTTTCCTGAAACATATTTCGTTTAATCATCTGGCCGTGAGTGAAATTCGCCATTATCTTGATAATTTCTTTGGAGCTAAGTTTTTCTAACCACTGACTGTTAAACTTAACTTGAACCGGATTCTTTTTTGACTTAAAATCTAAAATCTTTCCTGCCTGGACTTGATAATTCCGGCAGTTTTTCAAAACCTGCTCCTTAGTTAAAGATTTTCTGGCAGAAATTTTTCCGGTCGGGTCGCCGATTTGGGCGGTAAAGTCGCCGATAAGAAGAATAATTTTGTGGCCACGCTCTTGAAGCTTTCTAAGTAAAAGAAAGTTTGTTGAATGACCCAAATGTAAATCCGGCGCTGTTGGGTCAAGGCCGTGATAAATTGTAAGTTTTTTTTCTTTTAACGCCTTTAAAAATTTTTCTTTTGACGGATAAATTTTATCCGTCCATCTTCCCAAAAATTTTTCTATCTCCTTTATTTTCATACGATTTTATATTAAAATAAAAATATAATAAATTCAATGTTATGGCTCAAAGAAAATTTTATCGCAAAGTTTATAAAAAGAGCAAAAAAAAGAGGCTGCTTTTAAGAATTCTCTTTATTCTCGGACTCGGCCTGCTCTTTTTTGTTTTGTTTTCTCTCGGCCTGTTTGTCTACTATGCCAAAGATCTGCCCCGGCCGGAAAAATTCACCGAACGGGCTTTTGTGGAGTCAACCAAAATCTACGACCGGACCGGCCAGGTTCTTCTTTATGAATTGTACGGAGAGGCAAGGCGGGAAATTATCCCTTTGAGCGAAATGCCCGAGCAGCTAAAACAAGCGGTAATCGCCACCGAAGACGCCAATTTTTACTCCCACCGCGGAATTGACTTAAAAGGAATTACCCGGGCGATTATCATCAATCTGAAATCGGGAAATCTTACTTACGGCGGCTCAACCATTTCCCAGCAGCTGATAAGGTCAACCTTCTTAAACCTGGAAAAGACCGCCCAAAGAAAAATCCGGGAAATTATTCTTGCCCTGGAACTGGAAAGACGTTATTCCAAAGACCAGATTTTGGAATGGTATTTAAACCAGGTTCCTTTCGGAGTTAATATCTACGGCGTCCAGGCCGCTTCCCAAACCTACTTTAATAAACCGGCCAAAGATTTGTCTTTGGTCGAATCAGCGGTTTTGGCCGCTTTAATCAAGGCGCCCAGTTATTACAGCCCTTTTGGAAATCATCTTGACGACTTGCTGATTAGAAAAGATTATGTTTTGGACCGAATGGCCCAGGAGGGCTATATTTCTCCGGAGCAGGCCGAAGCAACCAAAAAAGAAGAAATAAATTTCGCCGAAATCTCCCGGCCGATAAAAGCGCCTCATTTTGTTTTCTACGTTGAGCAATATCTTTTTGAAAAATACGGCAGGGATTCTCTGGAGCAGGGCGGTTTTAAAGTTTATACCACTCTGGACTGGGAGCTTCAGCAGGCGGCGGAAACAGCAGTGAGCGAAGGCGTGGAAATGAACAAAAAAAACAACGCTCATAACGCGGCTTTGGCGGCTATGGCGCCGAAAAGCGGCGAAATTCTGGCAATGGTCGGTTCGGCTGACTGGTTTGGAGAGCCGGAGCCAGAAGGATGTGAAACTACTCCGGCCGTAGATTGTTTATTTGATCCGAAAGTAAACGTCGCCACCTATAAAATCGGCCGTCAGCCCGGTTCGGCCTTCAAGCCCTTTGTCTACGCCACTGCCTTTCAAAAAGGCTATGACGATAATTACGTGGTGGTTGATGAAGAAACCAATTTCGGGGTCTGGGGCGACAAAGAATACATTCCCCAAAATTATGACGGATTTTTCCGCGGCCCGGTAACCTTGCGCCAGGCCCTGGCCCAATCCCTGAACATCCCCTCAATCAAGGTCCTGCTCAATCTGGCCGGGCTGGAAGACAGTTTGCTAAACGCCAGAAAATTCGGATTAACCACTTTGAATGAGTCGTCTTCCTATTACGGCCCGGCCATTGTTTTGGGCGGCGGCGAAGTTAAACTGCTGGATATGGTTTCCGCTTACGGCGTTTTTGCCGCTGACGGATTAAGAGTGCCGCCGGTTTCCATTTTGAAAATTGAGGACTCCCAGGGCAATATTGTTGAAGAAAATAAAAAAACGCCGAAAAGGGTTTTGGAGGAAGAGCCGGCCCGCTTAATCAACGATATTCTTTCAGACAACGAAGCCCGGGCGCCGATGTTCGGTTATAACTCCCAATTATATTTTCCCGACTACCAGGTAGCGGCAAAAACCGGCACAACTAATAATTACCGCGACGCCTGGTGTCTCGGCTACACGCCCACAATCGCGGCCGGCGTCTGGGCCGGCAACAATGACAATACAGCAATGGCTAAAAAGGCCTCAATCAGCATTGCCGGACCAATCTGGCGCGCCTTTATGGAAACCGCCCTTACCAAATTCCCGAAAGAAAGTTTT
>CAYNAT010000026.1:0-8003 GCA_964395685.1 uncultured Candidatus Saccharibacteria bacterium
ATCTGGATTTTTCTGTCTCTAGGTCTGTCTAATTCAATAAATAGAATTTTTTGCCAGGTGCCGAGTTGAAGCTTTCCTTCAATCAAATTAAGGGTAACGGATGTCGGCAGATGCATTGCCTTGCAATGGCTATGGCCGTTGCGGCATTCTTCGGCGCAGATATTTATTGTCCGCCTGCTGAAATCATCGTGATTGTAATTTATGCTCTGGGGGGTAAGACGCTCCAAACATTTTTTGATATCGTCCAAAAGCAAGGGCTCGTTTTCCTGAATAAAAACCGCTGTTGTGGTATGCATGCTTTGGATATTGACCAAACCGTTCTTGATGTTGCTTTTTTTGATAAAAGAAACAATTTCATCGGTTAAGTTTGCGATGTCAAACTGTTTTTTTGTTTTGATTTTAATTGTTTTATTATTTGTTTCCATAATTTTATTTATCCCGTTGAGCGACAAAATCAACGAGGTTTTCTAAAACTTTATTCCATTTATTTTGGGGAAGGTTTTTTAAATTTGCTTTTGCTTTTTCAACGAATTTCTCTGTCAAAGCACCGGCTTTTGAATAACTGTTTGTTTCCTTGATTAACTCAAAAACTTCTTTAATGTCTTTGTTTTTTATTTCTTTTTTTCTAAAAATCCTTAGAATTTTATCTTTGTCTGGTTTGGAAAGTTCTTTTAGGGCGAAAAGAATAACGATATTGCCTAATTTTCTTTCTTCAATGTCTTTGCCGATTTTCTTGCCGAAATCTTTTTCTTTGCCAAAAATATCAAGGATATCGTCCGTGATTTGAAAAATCATTCCAAAATTAAATCCATAACTTTTCAATGCCTCTACTTGTTTTCTATCGGCGCCGGCGCAAATTCCTCCTGTCTGACAACAATTTTGGAATAAAGAAGCTGTTTTTCCGGCTATCATCTCGCTGTAATCTCCAGAACCTATCTTTTGATAGCGGTTCTCTGCAATATAGGGCTCTTCTTCTCTGCCTCGTTGCTCAAACAGAATATCCAAAATTTCACCATTGACAAGTATTTTAACGGTTTTGGCAAAAATTTCCGAAACCTCGGCCGGTTTTTTTGACCGGTTCGCTCCCTGAAAAGCGGCTGCCAAATAATCCAGGCCCATGCATTCTGCCATTGATTTGCCGAATTTAAACCAAACGGTGGACTTATTTCTCCTTAATTTACCATGGTCAATAATATCGTCAATAATCAACGTACAATTGTGCAAAATTTCCAACCCGGCTGCCGGATATAAAACGTCCTTCAAATTTCCCCTGAAAAGATTGGAAGAAATAACGGTAAGAGCGGGTCTTAACCTTTTTCCGCCGGTGGAAATTTGGTAATCAATCAATTCGTGAAATTTTTTATCAACATATGACCTTAAAAGTTCTCGCATTACGGGGTTTATCTTTTCTGCTGTTTTTTCAAGCAATAAATTAATCCTCTTTTTATTTTTTTGTTTTCTTTCTATTATTTTCAAGTATCTTCTCAAGCCGATTTTAAACCAGGGAGCGTATTTTTGAGGATTTTCGTTAAAATCTTTTTTTAATTTCTCCACATTAACCCATTTTACGTCTTTTACTTCTTGCGGATTTTTCTTTGTTTTTTCTTTCCCATTGTACCTGCCAATTAAAATTGCGCAAATTTCATTTTCAGAACCGATATTTTTGTATTTTGCCTGATATTGAAATTTATCAACCAATTTAAGAGGACAAGTAAAACCCAATTCTTCTTTTAATCGTCTTTCTCCCGCTCTTAAATAATCTTCGCCCTTGCGAATATGACTGCAGCAGCTGTTTGCCCAGTAAAAAGGCCAAAGTTTTTTAAACTTGCTTCTCTGCTGAATTAATAATTGATTTTTATCGTTAAAAATATAAACGGAAAAGGCCCGGTGCAAAATTCCTTTGCCCCGATGGCACTTTTCCTTGCTTTCTAATCTTAAAACTCTGTCTTTTTTATCAACAACCAATAATTTTTTCATTTTTTCTCTAATTTCATTATAATATTTTCCTTAAAAAATAAAAAGGCCCGCTAAATTTTGTCAAATTTTTGGAGCGTTTATAATTAAAAATGGGTCGCCCGCGGGCGACCCATTTTGGCTCGGGTTTTTTTGGAAGCAACTGTTTTGTCACGGCGTCATATTATAGCCAACGATGGAACTATGATCTCGGCCTTCTCGGTCTTCAATCTGCCAGGTATCACCTACTTTCAAATACTTAAACCTGATTGTTTTTGTCCTTGATTTACCATATGCTTCGTAGCCGTAGGTTATATTGACTCGAGCGACTTTGCCATCTGACTCCAAATCAATACTGCCAACTTTAATCTTTTCAAGTATCCAGTGAAAACCCTTTTCGCCTTTCTCTCCATGTATCGCATGCCAGGCATGCCGAAACTCGCTTTCAACAAGTGCCCTGCTCGGTTTTCCGCTGCTATCGCTGCAACCGCCAAGATACATCGCCGAAAATAAAGCTAACGCTCCCAAAATAATTACTGACTTTTTCATTTTTGTTTCTCCTTTTTTCTGGAAGTTTTATTTTTACACCGGAAGGACTTTCCTCCGGCAACTGATTGTATTTTATCATAACTATGGATTTTTGTCAAATTTTTTGTTTGATTTTGGCTAATTTCAGGGCTAGAATAGAGATATGTCAACCCATATTATCCCAACTTCAACGGCTGAACATCTTGTAAGGGGCCTGGAAAGAGTTATTTTTCCGGCTAAAAATCGGGAGGGAAAAAGATATTTTCCCGATAGCGAAATTTATCTGAAAATTCCGGAAATCGCCAAACTAAAAAACCAAAGAATTGTTGTTCTTCATTCCGGCGCGCCCAAACCGAACCAAGGCCTGATTGAGCTGGAAATTATTCTGGAGATTTTGAAAAATAATAAAATAAAACCGGAAGTGTTTTTCAGTTATTTTCCCTATTCCCAACAGGATAAAATTTTTGAAAAAGGCGAAGCCAATTTAGCCGAAGGACTGGTCAAAAAACTGGTAAATTATTATCAAGTCAGGAAAATCTTCATAATTGACCCTCATTTCGGCAGGGAAAAATGGGCTGGAAAATATCCGATTAAATGCATTTCGGCAATACCTCTTTTGATGAAAAAAGCCCGGCGGAATTTCGGTTCACCCTCCCGAATTTTACCTAATAAAACTTGGGGAGGCAAAGACGTTTTATTTCTATCGCCGGACAAAGGCGGTAAAAGGCGAACCGGAATTTCCGGAATAAAAAAAGAAAGAATAAATTCTTTCCGGGTAAAATATTTTTCTCCCGAAATAAATCTTAAAGGAAAAACCGTGGCCGTGGTTGACGATTTGATTGAAACCGGCGCTACTCTTTTGAAATTTCACGATTTTCTCAAAAAATCCGGAGCCGAAAAAGTTATCGCCCTAATCACTCACGGCGTTTTGGCAAGCGGCGTCCTGAAAATAAAAAGTCGCTACCAAAAACTTTATTTGACAAACACCATCAACCAAAAAGAGGCAAACATAGACATCGCTGATTTAATCTCCAAAACTACTAGTGGACCCAGCGGGAATTGAACCCACGTCTTCGCAATGCGAATGCGACGCTCTGCCGCTGAGCTATGGGCCCGGAAATTTTGGCGGGTGAATGAATGCCGCGTACTGCCGTTATACTATAGACCATTAATGTCGGAGTGCTGGGAGTTGAACCCAGACCGCAGAGTCCCGAACCCTGTATACTGCCGTTATACTACACTCCGCTAAATTAATTTTGAATTTTGAATTTTGAATAACTTTTAAATGATTTAATTTTGAGATTATTTTAAAATTATAAAATTAAGTTATTGATTAAAAATTAGAAATTAGAAATTAAAAATTTTATCTAAGTTACCCAGTATTTTTTTTTGGTCATTTCGTCTTTTTTTGTTTCAATTTGCTCTCTTTCTTTTCTGGCTTTTTGAGAAAAGGAACTAAGTTCCTTTTCGGATAAATCGGCCAGTTTTTTGATTTCTTTTTCCAGAAAATCCTTTTTGTTGTTTTTCGGGTCGGCCAGAACCAAACCCAGCAAAACGTCCAGAACCCAGCCGATTTTCGGACCGGGTTTGATGTCTAAAATTTTCATCACGTCCTCGCCGTTCACTTTCAGCATCTTAACAGAGACCGGGTCTCTGCTTACTTTTTCAATGACGTATTTTAGATGGCGAAGTTTATAGGGTTCGGCCTTAGGCACGCCGGAGCCGATTCGGTCGGACATTCTTAATTCCAAAAGCTCTGCTATGTTTTCCGGGCCAACGCCCCTTACCAGCTTTCTTACCGAGGCCTCGCTTACTTCGTCAACATTATAGTAAAAAAAGTGGTAGCGGACAAGTTTTGCGATTTTTTCAATCTCTTTTTTGGGAAAACGCAAACGGTCCAAAATCCGAAAAGTCATTCTTGCCCCGACAATTTCATGACCGTAAAAAGTGGCGTTCTTGCCCTTACCCCGCTTACAGCGGGGCTTGGCGATATCGTGAAACAAAGCGGCTAATCTTACGCATTTGCTGAAATTCCGTTTAGCCGCGTATTTTAAGGAAAGCAGAGCGTGCTCATAGCATTCATAAATATGGTGTTTGTTCTGGCTTACCCCATAACCTTCTTCCAATTCCGGAATAATATATTTTAGAAGACCGATTTTTCTCAAAAGTTCAATGCCGTAGGCCGCTTTTTCCGCCATAATAATTTTCAAAAACTCGTCCTTGATTCTTTCTTTGGAAATCGCTTGCAGCCAGGGAGCGTTTTTTTTAATCGCTTTTTCTGTTTTTTCTTCGATCTTCCAGTCCAAAACAGCGGCGAATCTTATTGCCCGAAGCATTCTCAAAGCGTCCTCGGAAAATCTGTCTTCCGGTTTGCCAACTGCCCGAATTATTTTATCCTCAATATCTTTTCGGCCGTTAATGGGGTCGATAAGCATGAATTTTGAATTTTCATTTTGATTTTTGATTTTTACATTTTGAATTTCTAATGCCATTGCGTTAATGGTAAAATCCCTTCGGGACAAATCTTCTTGGATGGTTTTCGCCCATTTAACCTCGTCCGGGTGCCTCTTGTCGGCATATTTTTCTTCGGTTCTAAACGGCGTTATTTCAATTTCTGACACTTTAACCGTTCCGAACTTATTGTCGCAGAAACTTTTGGGAAAAAGTTTGCGGATTTCTTCCGGCTGAGCGTTGGTGGCAATATCCCAGTCCTCTGGTTCAACTTTTCTTAATAAATCCCGCACGCAACCGCCCACCAAATAGGCCTGGAATCCGGCTTTTTTGAGTTTGGCAATTATAATTTCAACTTCTTGAGGAATTTTCATAATATCTTATTCTATCTCAAAAATTGATTTTTTTCAAGATTTATGGCAAAATTAAAAAACGCCCCTGTAGCTCAACGGACAGAGTACTGGTCTTCGGAACCAGTGATGGGGGTTCAAATCCCTCCGGGGGCGCAAAGTGAAATTTAGACGGGTAAAGATAATTTTGTCTTCGGAACAAAAGATCTCCGTTCGAATCGGGGCGGAGGCACAACGCTAAGCGTTGTTTTTAGGGACGCTCAGCGTCCCACAAATTACTTTTCTTCGCATTTGCCGCAGAAACGGGCTTCGGGATAAACTTTCAGCCGCTCTTCGCTGATTTTTTTAGCGCATCGTTCGCACTTTCCGTAGCGGCCTTTTTTTATTTTCTCCAGAGCCGAATTAATGTCTTTAAGCCGAAGTTCTAAATTATGCTCCAAAGGCAAGAGATTAACATATTCCTCTACCTGGTCAGCCGCGTCTTCCAGGGCCTGACCGCCGATGCCGCCGTCGGCCCGGGGGTAACGAGTATCCCAGTCGTCTTTAAGATTATGATCTTTCTGGGCGAATTTTTCCAGTTCGACTCTAATCAATTCTTTTTGCTTTTTCAGTTTTTCTTTTATTTCTTTAAGAAATTTTTTAGTCATAATTCCGTATTTTTAATCGTTTTATAGCTATAACTGGCTGAAATCCAACCATTAGTTCCATCCGCTAAAATTATTTTATACCAGCCTTCCTGTTCTTCTAATAATATATAACTTTCCCCGGGATAGGCCCAGCCGATTTGGCTGTAACTCGTTCCCGGTCCTTCTCTTGCTTTCAGCCATTTTGTAAGATTTTCTTTAACAGTAACCAGAATTATTTCCTGCGGCTCTTCTTCCGGAACCTCTTCTGCCGGGATTTCTTCTTCTATCGGTTGTTCTTCTGAAACTTCCCCGGTCGGCTGCTCCGGACTTAAAACAGGGGACTGCTCTCTGATGGCCAAAAACCAATACCAAAAGGTTGCCACACCGGCCAAAACGGCCAGAACAATAGCCACGATTAAAATCCGGAACCAAAGCTTTGTCCGGGAAGACGGTTTTTTGGCCACAATTCTGATAATCTCTTTTTCCGGTCGGGGAATAAAGGGCGGCTTGCCGAACTCCTCTTCTTTGATGCCTTCCACTCTCTGTTTTAATCTCTCCACCAACTCCTCTCTTTTTGTTTCTTCTTTTTCCTGACGGCTGATTCTCTCGGCTTCTTTCTTAATTCTTTCTTTTTCAACCTTTTCTTTCTCGTTTTTTTCTTGCTCAATTTTCTCCAATTCTTTTTGTTTCTCTCCCTGCCTTAAGGCCTCAATTCTTTTTTTCGCTTCTTCAAGCCGTTTTTTCTCTTCATTCTCTTCGGGAACTTTTGGAGGAGGGACTTCTTCGATTGTTTTTTTTGTCTCAACCTGTTCTGGTTTTCCTTCTATTTCCGCTTCAATTTCTTTTATCCTTTTCAAGCCGTTGTTAATTTTAAGGGAAATTGCCTCAATCCTTTTATCAAAACCCTTTGTCTGCTCTTCGGCTTTTCTTTTTTCTTCTTCGGCTTGCCATTTTCGGGTTTCAATTTTCCTTATTTTTTCTTCGGTCGTCCATCTTTCCGCTTCCAGCTGCCTTCTTCTTTCCAGATCCCGGGTTGTTTTTTCTTCCTCTTCCATTAATTTCTTCTCCCCTTTGATTTTTTCTTCAGTGCTTAAAATCTTTGCCAGATTCTCCCCGAGCCGGCTTAAATCAACGGCAAAATCGGCTTTTCTCGCTTCCAGGGATTCTTTTATTTCATGAAAATTCGTTATTTCCGCTTCCAAACCAATTTTCTCCAATTTCAACTGAATCTTCTTTTGCTTTCGGGAAATTTCTTCTTCTTTTTTTCTAAACTCCTCTTTCTTGACTTCCAGTTCTTCTTCTTTTATTTCTGCCTCGCCGAGCCGGTTTTTCGCCGCTTTTAATTTTTCGTCCCAGGGCCATCTCTTTTTCTCCGCTTCCTGACGTTTTTCTTCTATTTTCCATCTTTCCTCTTCCAACCGCTTCTTGGCGGCCGGTTCCTGGATTGTTTTTTCTTTTTCCTCAATAGCCGCCTGTTCTTCTTCAAGGATTTTTTCTTCCCGGCTGAGCTCTTCAAATTTTTTTTCAACTTCTTTAAGTCCTCCCAAAAGTTTTTCTTTATCCACGGCTAAGGGTTTTTTTTCAATGGCCAGGCTTTTCAGAACTTCTTTTATCTTCAATTTCTCTTTCTCCAGTTGATTATTTTCTTCGGCAAGAATCTCTTTTTCGCTTTTAGGCGGTTCTTTTTTTATTTCTTCTTGTTTTTTTCTTTCCTGTTCCTCTTTTTTCCGTCTTTCCATTTCTTGTTTTTCCACTTCCCGTCCTTCCATCTCTTGTTGTCTTTCTGCTTCTTCTTGTCTTTTTCTTTCCTCCTCCGCTTTTTTAGATTTCTCCGCTTCTTCTTTTTTTCTTTGTTCCTCTTCCTCTATCCTCTGTCCTTCTCTCTCAACCGCTTCCAGCTCCTCGGCTTCTTTTTTTCTCCGTCCTTCCTCTTCTCTTTTCCTTTTTTCGTCTTCCTCTTTCAATTTAACCGTTTTTTCCATCTCTTTTTTATCTTTTTTGGTTAAGCCAACTTCAAAACGGGCAAGGTCTTTTTTCATTGTCCTGATTGCTTCTTTTGGAATTAGAAATTCTTCCTCCGGCATAAATTAAAAAT
>CAYNAT010000027.1:0-6730 GCA_964395685.1 uncultured Candidatus Saccharibacteria bacterium
CTGAAGGGGCGCGGCAGCGGGGATTGGCGGTTGGGTCCGCGGACTAGTCCGCGGTACCAAAGAAATATGAAAAAAATAGTTATTATTTTAATCGTTATTTTTTGCCTGGGTCTGGCCGTGGCCGGCTTTTGGTATTGGCAGAGAAATCCTTATTCCAAAGAGATTTTAAAGCTGGAAATTTTGGGCCCGGAAGAAACGGAAATTTTTGACCAGGTCGTTTATACGGTTAAATACAAAAACAACGGCAATGTCCGCCTGGAACAGCCCCGGCTTATCTTTGAATTTCCGGAATATAGCGTTTCGGAACTTTCTTTAAGACGGGAAATCGGGCCCGAGGAATTGGGCGATATTTATCCCGGCGAAGAAAAAACGGTTCAATTTCAGGCCCGGCTTTTCGGCAAAGAAGGCGACTTGAAAACAGTAAAAGCGACTTTGAGTTATCAGCCGAAAAACCTCCAGGCCCGCTACGAGTCAACTACCAGTTTTACCACCAAAATAAAACCGATTCCGCTTACTTTTGATTTTGACCTTTCTTCCAAAATAGAGCCGGGTCGGGAATTCAAGTTTTTCCTCAATTATTACTCCAGCTTAATCTATCCCCTGTCCGATTTGGGAATAAAAACGGAATATCCGGCCGGATTTGAGTTTTCGGAAAGCCAGCCCAAGGGACTGGAAAAAAACGAATGGGGAATTTCTCTTCTCAATCCTAACGAAGGAGGCAGAATAGAAATCCAGGGTAAATTAAGCGGAGAAATCAACGAGCAAAAATCTTTTAAGGCGGAATTGGGAATTTGGCTGGAAGATCAATTTATCCCTTTGAAAGAAATAACCCGGACAGTGGAAATCAGCGAGCCGAGCATTTCCATCAGCCAGCAGATAAACGGCCAGAATCAATACATTGCCAGTCCCGGCGACTCTCTTCATTACGAAATTTATTTCCGGAACATCGGCTCGGGAACGTTTAATAATTTGTTTTTAGCGGTGAAATTGAACGGCCAGGGTTTTGACCTGGCAACCTTAAAATCTGATTCGGGTCAGTTCAAAGCCGGCGACAATTCCCTAATTTGGGATTGGCGGGATGTGCCGAAATTGAGTTTTTTGGGTAGGGGCGAGGAAGGAAAGGTTGAGTTTTGGGTAGAATTGAAAAAAGAGTGGCAAATCAGCAGTTCCCAGCAAAAAAACGTTGTAATTAAAAACAAGGTTCTAATCTCCCAAGCCGAGGAGGAATTTGAGACAAAAGTTAATTCAAAATTAACCCTTGGCCAGGAAATATCCTTTGACAGCGGGGCTAACATTTATACAATTAAATGGCAGACAAAGAATTATTTGAACGATCTGAAGAACGTAAAAATAAAAGCAACTTTACCCCAGGGAGCTAAGCTCACCGGTCAGATTTTGCCGGAAAGCGAAAGAGCTGATTTTGCTTATGACAGCCAAAGCCGGGAAATTGTCTGGGCTCTCGGCGAGATGGAGGCCGGC
This sequence comes from uncultured Candidatus Saccharibacteria bacterium, assembly GCA_964395685.1. Lineage (GTDB taxonomy): Bacteria > Patescibacteriota > Minisyncoccia > Minisyncoccales > GWA2-38-27 > CAYNAT01. The sequence goes on from CAYNAT010000027.1 coordinate 1,480, forward strand.
AAAGGCGTTTTGAATGAGCCGGCCGAGATTAGTTTTCAGGTTGCTTTGGACCCGGGTTTTGACAAAGTTATTAACGAAGCGGTAATCAGCGGCGAAGACCAGTGGACCGGCCAAACGATTGAGGCGAAAGTTTCAGAATAGCGAGCTGCTGTTTACAAAACTTTTAAGAGTGGTAATATAAAACAGTCGGAAAACTTGTTAAAAAGTCCTTTAAAAACGAGGTGAGATTATGGGAACAGATAGAGTATGTTTATTTTTTAATGAATGTGGTTGCTATATTATTGAAGAAAAGCGCGGCGAGAATTGGCAGGAACAATACTGTTTTAGTGATTATGAAAAATGTGATTATTATAAATACAGAAGGACTCCGAAATGCCGAGAAGATCACGAGAAGGCATTAGCTAGAGTTGGAGCTTCTCCTGCCGAAGTCTTAAGGTGGCCATGACGTTGATATCGTGTTGATATGTAGCGGGATTGGGTTTTTCAACAAAATGAAAATTAACAATTTGATATTAGGAGATTATGATATGGAAATGAAAGATATTATGGGAATGAAAATTACTGAAAGAATTATAGGGAGGGCCAAACTTTCTCCGGCAGAAGCAAAAGCGGTTAGATTTCATTTTAGCCTTCCAACCGCTGGGGAAAGAACTGCGAATTGGGTGTTAAGGTTGGAGCATAAAAAATACCTCCAATTTTTTGAATCAGCTATGGAAAAGATCGGCGCCGTCTTAAAAACCAAAGGGGCTAAAAGATAATAGCCCTTTTTATTTTTTGGAAAATCGGATAAGATAAAATAATGACTGATTTGATGGATAAAATCGTTTCCTTGGCCAAAAGACGGGGTTTTGTTTTCCCCTCTTCGGAGATTTACGGCGGATTTGCTTCCTGTTATGATTTCGGACCTTTGGGCGTGGAAATGAAAAACAACATCAAAAAGACCTGGTGGGACGAAATGACTAAAAATCAGAGCGATATTGTCGGTTTGGACGCGGCGATTTTAATGTCGCCCAAGGTTTGGCAGGCCTCGGGTCATCTCGCGGCGGGCTTTAGCGACGAATTGGTGGAATGTAAAAAATGCCACAGACGATTTCGTCTTGACGAAATCGGGGCTAGGCCGGGCCTAGACCCTAAATGTCCGGAATGCTCTGGCAAGTTGACCAAGCCGAGAAAATTTAATTTGATGATGAAAACCTTTGTCGGTCCGGTTGAAGACGAAGCGGCCATAACTTATTTGCGGCCGGAAACCTGCCAGGGAATTTATCTTAATTTTAAAAATATTTTACAGACAATGCGTTTGAAAATTCCTTTTGGCGTTGCTCAAATCGGCAAAGCCTTCAGAAACGAGATTACCCCCAAAAATTTCATTTACCGGACCAGAGAATTTGAACAAATGGAAATGCAGTGGTTCTGTCCCGCTGACAAGCGGGACAGAACCACACGGGGCCCTGATGATTGGTTTGAGTATTGGAAGCAGGAGCGGTTAAACTGGTATTTGAATCTGGGAATAAAAAAAGAGAATTTGCGGTTTAAAGAAGTGCCGAAAAAAGAGCTGGCCCATTACGCCAAAAGAGCGGTTGATATTGAATATAAATTTCCCTTTGCCTCGTCCCGCCAGCGGGCGGGACAGGGTTGGCAGGAAATTGAGGGAATCCATAATCGGGCTGACTGGGATTTATCCAATCATTCTAAAAATAGCGGTAAGGATTTAAAACAGGAAGGCGTTTTCCCTTACATTATTGAAACCTCGGCCGGAGCGGACCGGCTTTTGTTCGCCTTTTTATGCGACGCTTATGCGGAAATAAAAGGCGGCCGGACCAAAACCACTGAGTCTGCCAAAGAAGTTGAAACAGTGCTGAGGCTTGACCGGCGGCTGGCGCCAATAAAAGCGGCTGTCCTGCCCTTAGTTAAAAACAAACCGGAATTGGTTAAAAAAGCCGAAGAAGTTTACCAAATGTTGAAAACCCGTTTTGTCTGTCAATATGACGAAGCCGGTTCCATCGGCCGGCGCTACCGGCGCCAGGACGAAATCGGCACTCTTTTCTGTCTGACTGTTGACTTTGAATCTTTGAAAAAAAACGATTTGACCCTCCGTAAGCGCGATACGATGAAACAGGAAAGGATAAAAATAAAAGATTTGGTAAAAACTTTTACTGAGAAATTATCTTAAGCCGATTAGATTTATTTTAGTTTTATGCTATACTGAAAATAACAAAAATATGTTAAAGCAGGAAGAAAAAACAAAAATAATCAAAAAACACGAAATCCACGAAAAGGACACCGGTTCCTCGGAAGTTCAGGTCGCTCTGCTTAGCGAGGAAATAAAGCGACTGCTCGGACATTTGAAAAAATATCCCAAGGACTTTCATTCCAAGCGGGGCCTTTTAAAAATGGTTTCCAAGAGAAGACGACTTTTGGCTTATCTTAAAAAGGAAGACGAGAAGAGATATAATAAGGTGGTTAAGGCAATAGGACTTAAAAAATGACAAATTACAAAATCCTAATTTCTAATAAAAATCTAAATGTCAAATGTCAAAAATCAGATGTTAAATTAGTCATTAGACGTTTAATAATTTGACATTTTATTTGAGATTTGGAATTTGGATTTCGGATTTTTAAGAATATGGTCATAAAACATAAAGGACAACGAGTTGGAATTCTGATTGATGTCCAAAACCTCTATTATTCAGCCAGAAATCTTTACGGAGCCCGGGTTAATTTTCGGGAAATTTTGAAACTGGCAGTAAGCGGCCGAAGTTTAATCAGGGTTTTCGCTTATGTTGTTCGGACCAAAACCGGCGAAGAAAAACCTTTTTTTGAAGCCCTGACGAACTTGGGTATTGAAACCAGGGTCAGGGATTTGCAGGAGTTTTACGGCGGCCAGAAAAAAGCCGACTGGGACGTGGGCATAGTCATAGACGCGATACGAATAGCTCCCAGCGTTGACACTCTGGTTTTGGTTTCCGGAGACGGCGATTTTATCTCTTTGATTGAATATCTGAAAAACCAGGGCAAAAGAACCGAGGTCATTGCTTTCGGACGCTCGGCCTCGGGTAAGCTAAAAGAAATCGTTGACGAATTCATTGACTTGGAAAAAAATCCCAAGAAGTATTTATTAAAGAAATAATTATGAAACACAATCTAAAATTAGGCGGGAAAAATCTGGAAATTGAAGTAAGCGATTTGGCCGAGCAGGCCAACGGCAATGTTTTGGTCCGCTTGGGCGACACTTTGGTTTTAACCACGGCCGTAATGAGCAAAAAGGAGTTGAAAAATCCCGATTTTTTTCCTTTGACCGTGGAATACCAGGAAAGATATTACGCGGCCGGCAAAATCATCGGCTCCCGCTACATTAAAAGAGAGGGTCGGCCTTCGGACGAAGCGGTTTGCGGTTCCCGCTTGATTGACCGGGCAATCAGACCGAGATTTCCGGAAAATTTGGAACGGGAAGTTCAGGTTATCAGTACGGTTCTTTCCTGGGACGGGGAAAACGACCCGGATGTTTTAGGATTGATTTCGGCTTCCTTGGCTCTCTCAATTTCCGATATTCCCTGGCAGGGGCCGATTGCCGCGGCCCGGGTTTGCTTTAAGGACAACAAGTTTTTTTTAAACCCCAGTTATCAGGAAAGAGAAGGCAGTAATCTTGACCTTATTTTTTCGGCGACAGAAAAAAAAGGAGAGGTTTTGATTAATATGCTTGAGGGTAATTTTGAAGAAATTGAAGAGAAAAAGATTTTGGAGGCCTTTGATTTTGTTAAAGAGCATCTTAAACAATTGCTTGATTTTCAAAAAGAAATCAGGGAAAAAAGCGGCAAGGAAAAACTGCCTTTGGCCGAAGCGGTTTTGGAACCGGCCCTGGAAAAAGAGATTAAAAAGTTTTTGGGAGACAAATTGAAAAAAGCCCTGTTTCAGGAGAATAAAAACCAGAGAAGCAAAGGGATTGAAGAGCTAAAAGAAGAACTGCTTTTTTCTTTGGGAGAAGACAAGAGATACTCGGCCAACAAATTTTTTGAAAAAGAAATCGCTAAAATCATTCACCAAGAAATTTTGGAAAACGATAAAAGACCGGATGGTCGGAAACCGGGCCAGCTCCGGCAAATATTCTGTAAGGCCGGGCTTTTGCCCAGAACTCACGGCTCCGGCCTTTTTTGCCGGGGACAGACAAAGGCCCTTTCCATTTTGACTTTGGGCGCGCCCGGAGACCAGCAGCTTTTGGAAGGAATGGAGATCAGGGGCAAGAAAAGATTTATGCACCACTATAATTTCCCGCCCTACTCGGCCGGCGAGGTAAAGCCTCTGCGGGGGCCGGGCAGAAGAGAGATAGGTCATGGTTTGCTGGCCGAGAAGGCGCTTTTACCTTTGATTCCCAACTTTGACGACTTTCCTTATACTATCAGGATTGTTTCGGAAATTCTTTCTTCCAACGGCTCCACTTCAATGGCTTCGGTTTCCAGTTCTTCTCTGGCCCTGATGGATGCCGGCGTTCCGATAAAAAGTCCGGCGGCCGGCATTGCTATGGGCTTGGTTCAGGACGAAAAAAGCAATGATTACAAAGTTCTTACCGATATTCAGGGACCCGAAGACCATCACGCCGATATGGACTTCAAGGTGGCCGGCACCAGAAAAGGAGTTATTGTTGTTCAAATGGACGTTAAAATAGCGGGAATCAGCCGGAAAATTATGGAAGAGGCCCTGGCCGGCGCCAGAAAAGCCCGGCTGGAAATTTTGGACCGGCTGGAAAAAGTCCTGGCCGGGCCGAGAAAAGAACTTTCGCCTTTCGCGCCCAGGATTTTGACTTTGCAGATTAATCCGGAAAAAATCCGGGAAGTAATCGGTCCGGGCGGTAAGGTAATTAACGAAATCATTGAAGAAACCGGCGTCCAGATAGACATTCAGGACTCGGGCCTTATTTTTATCACTTCGGAAAAAGAAGAGGCGGCTCGGAAAGCCATTGATTGGATAAAAAATATCACCCGGGAAGTAAAGGTGGGCGAAATTTTTCAGGGTCGGGTAAAAAGAATTTTGAATTTCGGCGCTTTCGTGGAAATTTTGCCGGGCCAGGAAGGCCTGATCCATATTTCCAAATTAAGCCGGCAAAGGGTAAGGTGCGTTGAGGACGTGGTCAGAATCGGCGACATTGTTTCGGTGGAAGTAATCTCAATTGACGAGCAGGGCAGAATAAATTTGGCTTTATTAAAAAAGTAAAACAAAAAATGAAGACCCAGCGGTCTTTCACTCTCATAGAGATTTT
>CAYNAT010000028.1:0-6072 GCA_964395685.1 uncultured Candidatus Saccharibacteria bacterium
AGTTCTTTTACCACCGACAAGCCGCCGACCCCGGAATCAAAAACGCCTATCATTAATCAAATTTTAACAAAAATCATTTGACATTTCAATAATAATTTTGTAATTTCTATTAGTAAAGTTAAAAGTTCTTTGAAATTAAGAATAATCCTTTGAAAGGGAGATAATAATGGAAAAGTCAAAAATTAAAAAAAACAGATTCCGCCGCTGGAGAGACGCTGGAAAGGTAAAAAGTTTAAGGAAAAAACTAAATAAGTTTATAAAAAAACTGGCCAGGAAAGCCGAAATTAATGATTTTCTTTTTGAGTTTATCAGAGATTGTCTTAAACCACACCAGCAGTTATTATTTTGGGAAGATGTTCTTAATAGAAAAAACATTACTCCCTTCGATACTTACGATATATCTAGGGTAGTAAACAATAATAGATTAAAAACATTATCTCAAAATAAATTTTTAAAGGAAGCAAGCACAGAACAGCTCTATGAGGTTTTTAAGGATACGGAGAAGGATTTTCAGGAAATGCTTTGGCAGAAAATCGACGAAAGGATAAAGTTAAGACGGATTAGAAGAAGCAAGGCCTGGGAACTTTTGACAAGAGTTATAAAAAACATAGTTAGTTATAGAGAAAATGCCTGGAACACCTTACAATATTTAGATCCGCCAGACTCAATATTAAAACCTTTGGTTGATTTACCAATTATGAAATCTGACGCCGGGTTAGCTGAACTGCAAATGAAGATTGAGAAATTTATAAGAGAGAGAAAAACGAAAAAAACAAAAGATTTAACCGCCGATCTTATTGGCGAAATAAAAAGCGCTATCGCTAAAATTCAGGAAATTCGGGGAGAAAAAAAATAAAAAGGGGCAATAAAAAAATTGCCTCTTTTTTTGTTTATTTTTTTTATCCCAGCAGGCGGATTGCCAGGCCGACAATTGCCGCCACGATGCCGATTACCCAAAAACGCATGGTGATTTTCTGGGCCGGCCAGCCCTTAGCTTCAAAATGATGATGGAGCGGCGAAGCCAAAAAAACTTTTTTCTTTCTGAGCCTTTTGGAAAGGAGCTGAACGATTACAGAGCCGGATTCAATGACCAGCAAAAATCCGATGACAGGCAGAACCAAAACGGAATCAGTCAAGAAAGCAACCACGGTCAGAGCGCAGCAAAGACCGAGCATTCCGGTTTCGCCCATATAAAAACGGGCCGGCGGTATGTTAAACCATAAAAAAGCCAAAATTGCGCCAGCAATGGCGGAACAAAAAGCGGCCAAGTCAATCTGATTCTGGAATAAGGCGATGCCGGAAAAAGCGCCGAAAATAATGGCGAAAGCGCCGCCGGACAAACCGTCAAGGCCGTCAATCACGCCGCCGCTGTAAACCGCCAGCATTACCAGAATAAAAAGCGGCAGATACCAAAAGCCGAGGAGAACATCGCCGTTACCCGGTAAATGGATTGTGCTGTAGCCCAGTTTGAAATAAAACCACCAGGCGCCGACCAAGCCGATTAAAACGACCAAACCCAACCGGTATTTTAATTTTAAGCCGCCGCCGATGTATTTTCCTTTTCCAAGCACTTGCAAAATATCATCGGTCAGGCCAACCAAAGAAGCGGCAATTAGAGAAAAAAGAGGCAACCAGGTCTGGGAACGGCTCAAAAAATTCAATTTTTGAAACCACCAGACATTGGTTTTGTTTAAAATCAAGAAAAGGCCGGCCAGGACCAAAACGCTGAACCAAATTAGAATTCCGCCGAAGCGGGGAACCCGGGTTTCCCGCTCGGAATGAAATTTTCGGAAATAAAAAAGTTCTTGGCCGTCTATCGATTTGGTTCGGGTTTCTTTTCTCCAAAGTTTGTATTTATACAAAAAATGGGTCAGAAGCGGAGTAAGCCAGAAAGCCAGAATAAAAGCTGCCGCGCCCAACACAAAAATTTTAATAACGTTTACGGTAATTTCAGGCATTATTTTATAATACTATTTTAATAAACCTTATTCAAGAATCTGATTTGCCTATTTTGAGGATTTTTGGTATACATAATTTGATGAACGGAGATGTTGAAAAATTGCCGCCTCAGAACCTTGAGGCGGAAAAATCCCTGCTCGGCTCCCTGATGCTGGATAAAAACGCCATCATTAAAGTGGCCGATTTTCTCCAGGCCAAGGATTTTTACAAACAGAACCACCAGGAGATATACGCGGCGGTTCTGGAACTTTTTGAAAAAAGCGAGCCGGTTGATTTGCTGGCCGTTTCCAGCCGGCTCAAAGAAAAAGAACTTCTGGAAAAAATCGGCGGCAACGGCTACCTTACCGAACTTATCAACACCGTTCCCACAGCCAGCCACATCTTAAATTACGCCAAAATCGTCCAGCGAAAAAGAATTTTAAGGGATTTAATCGCGGCCAGCCAGGAAATCAACTCAATGGGCTATAACGAAGAGGAGGATATTGATATCGTTCTGGATAAAGCCGAGCAGAAAATTTTCAGCATTGCCCAAAAAAGTTTAACCCAAAGATTTTTTCCCATTAAAGAAGAGCTGGAAGGCGCTTTTGAAAGAATTGACCGGCTCTCCAAGCATCAAGGCGGACTGCGCGGATTGCCTACCGGTTTTAGCGCTTTGGATAATGTTCTGGCCGGACTCCAGAAGTCCGACTTAGTAATTTTGGCTTCCCGGCCTTCTTTGGGAAAATCGTCGCTGGCCGTTAATTTTGCGGCCAATATCGCTATAAACGAAAAAATTCCGGTCGGAATTTTCAGTTTGGAAATGTCAAAAGACCAGGTCGTTGACCGCCTGATTGCCGGCCTGGCAAATGTGGACCTTTGGCGCTTAAGAACCGGCCGCTTGTCAAGCGACGGCGAGAACAACGATTTCACCAGAATCCAGCAGGCGCTCGGCGTTCTTTCCGAAGCGCCTATTTACATTGACGACGCCGCCTCTTCCAATGTCCTGCAAATGAGAGCGATGTCCAGGCGATTGCAGGCCGAACACGGTTTGGGCTTGATTGTTATTGATTATCTCCAATTGATGGAGCCGAGAAACCCGATGGCCACCTTGGTTCAGCAGGTCTCGGAAATTTCCCGCTCCTTAAAAGGTTTGGCCCGGGAACTTAACGTGCCGGTCCTGGCCTTGTCCCAGCTTTCCCGGGCAGTTGAGCATCGCAGCCCCCAGATACCGCGCTTGGCCGACTTGAGAGAATCCGGCAGTTTGGAACAGGATGCGGACGTCGTGCTTTTTATCTACCGGGAAGACCGCTACAATCCTGACAGCTCCAGACAAAACATCACCGACATTATTATTGCCAAACACAGAAACGGACCCATCGGGAAAGTGGAATTGTATTTTGACGACAAAAGGGTCTGCTTTAGAAATCTGGAAAAAGAAGAATATACTGAATAATATGCTTTCTCCTTCGGTTCAAAAACTTATTGATTTATTTTCCAAGTTTCCGACCGTAGGACCGAGAACCGCGGCCCGTTTTGTTTTTTATCTGCTCAAACTGCCTCAAGAAAAAAATGAGGAGCTAAGCTCCTTAATTAATAATTTAAAGAAAACAATAAAAATTTGTCCTTCCTGTTTTAACCCCTTTGAATCTTCGGAAGAAATCCTCTGCCCTATTTGCCGGAACAATTCGCGGGACAAAGCCCTCCTTTGTCTAATTGAAAAAGAGACCGATTTGACCGCAATTGAGGAGACCAAAAAATACAAAGGCCTTTATTTTATTTTAGGCGGCTTAATCGGTCTGAAAAAAAGCGATAAAAGTAATTTAAGAATCGGGGAATTAAAAGAAAAAATAAAAAACGGCAATATCAAAGAAATGATTATTGCACTAAATCCCACCACTGAAGGCGAAGCGACCGCTTTGTTGATAGAAAGAGAGTTGAAACCTTTTAATATTAAAATCAGCCGCTTGGCCCGCGGTCTGCCAATCGGCGCCGAGCTGGAATACGCCGACCCGGACACCTTAACCAGCGCCCTGGAAGGAAGAAAATAATGAAAATAAAAAAAGCCGTGGCGGATGAAATCTTCGCCAACCACGACTTTGTCAACAGCATCGGTCACCCAACGCTATCAACTTAGTATAGCAAACTATTTTAATTTTGTACTAAGAAAGAACAATTATTCAGTTTTCCATGTTTCTTATGTATCTCGGAAACCGAGACGGGGAGAAACAGCGGGAAAACCTATCGATCATTTTCTCAACGTTACTTAAACCTGACCCCGTAGGCGTAACGCGCCGCCAATTGCGGAATAATTTTCTATTTTCTAACAATAATTTATCAAAAAAACTATAACTCCGCTTTATGCTTGTATTATATCAAAGCCGCAGGGTTTGTCAAGGCCTGGGGTTGTTTTTTTATTAAAATTCGGTTTTTTAGAGTTGTCCCGATTTGGACAATCGACATTTGAGGTTATCGATTAACACCTTCAATGTTGAAAACAGAATTCTCAATTTTCAACATCGGTCGACAAAAAAAAATGTATGTTATGATCCATCGACAGGTTCCCCTACCGATGCCTTGTTACGACTTCATTCTTGTCACCGACCTTAGCTTAATCCCGCTAAAAGCGGAGTTTCGGCTACTGCCGGCTTCCCTAATGTGACGGGCGGTGAGTACAAGCTTCAGGAACATATTCATCGCCGCATAGCTGATCGGCGATTACTAGCGATTCCGGCTTCATGAGGTCAAATTGCAGACCTCAATCCGAACTGGGGGACTGTTTGCTGGGATTATCTCCGCCTTGCGGCTTCGCCCATTGTCAGTCCCATTGTACCACGTGTGCAGCCCAGGGCGTCAAAGGACCACGCTGACTTGGCGTCATCCTCGCCTTCCTCCCGGTTATCCCGGGCAGTTTCCCGCGACAAATAAAACACGGGACGAGGGTTGCGCATGTTTCCCCATTTAAGGGAGCATCTCAAGACACATGCTGACGACAGCCGTGCAGCACCTGACTGGTTGCCTTGTGGGAGTTCCGCCTTTCGGCGGGATTTCAACCAGATGTCAAGCCCTGGTAAGGTTCTTCGTTTGTTGTCGAATTGAGCCACATGGTCCACCGCTTGTGTGAAGCCCCGTCTATTCCTTTGAGTTTTAACGTTGCCGTCGTACTTCCCAGGCGGGACACTTAACGCGTTAGCTTCGCCTCTTGCAGGGTCGACACTGCAAAAAGCCAGTGTCCATCGTTTACAGCGTGGACTACAAGGGTATCTAATCCTTATCGCTCCCCACGCTTTCGTCCCTCAACGTCAGGGTTGTTCCAGCTGAATGCCTTCGCTTTTGGTGTTCCTCTGAATATCAACGGATTTCACCCCTACACCCAGAGTTCCATCAGCCCTTAACACCCTCCAGCCCGTTAGTTTTTTCTGCACCTCCAAGGTTGAGCCCTGGATATTTAACAAAAAACTTTACGAGCCGCCTACGGACGCTTTACGCCCAATGAATCCGGATAACGCTCGGGGCACTCGCATTACCGAGGCTTCTGGCACGAGTTTAGCCACCCCTTATTCCTCCGCTACTGTCACCCCGCCCTCTAAGCCCTATGTCTCTGTTTCTTCTGTTTTACATACAGCACAGAGGGCGGGGTTCATCGCGGAGAAAAGCTTTTTACATCCCGAAGGACTTCTTCAAGCACGCGGCGTCGCATCGTCAGGCTTTCGCCCATTGCGAATTATTCTCGACTGCTGCCTCCCGTAGGAGTAGGGTCCGTGTCGCAGTACCCTTGTTGGGGAACACACTCTCATGTCCCCTACCCGTCATTGCCTTGGTGGGCTTTTACCCCGCCAACAAGCTGATAGGCCGCAGACCATTCCTTGCCCGGCCCTCCTTGCGAAAGACCTTTACCCTTTGATTGCTCTTAGGGGCCATCGGCTATTACTCCCGCTTTCGCGGGACTATGACCGTGGCAGGGGTATGTATCTACGTGTTACTAACCCGTTCGCCACTTGCAACCGCAGAAGCGCAGAATTCACGAAGACGCAGAAAACCTTCTGCGTTTTCACAACCTCTGTGCTTCCGCGGTTACTCGTTTGACTTGCATGCCTTATCCACGCCGCTAGCGTTCATCCTGAGCCAGGATCAAAC
>CAYNAT010000029.1:0-2112 GCA_964395685.1 uncultured Candidatus Saccharibacteria bacterium
ATAAAAAAGGCGAGAGTTTGTAGCCGACCAGGCGGTCTAAAATTCTTCTGGCCTGCTGGCTGTCAACTAAATTCAGATTAATCTCTCCGGGATTTTTCAGCGCTTCTTCAATGGCTGGTTTGGTTATTTCATGAAAGACAATTCTTTGGGGTTCTTTCATCCCAAGGACTTCTGACAAATGCCAGGCGATTGCTTCGCCTTCCCGGTCCTCGTCAGTGGCTAAAATCGCTGAATCGGATTTCTGGAGAGTTGTTTTCAGCTCCGAGATTATTTTTCTCGCCTTTGGGGGGATGACGTATTTCGGCTTGAAATTGTTTTCAACGTCAACACCCAAATCGCCCTTCGGCAAGTCCCGGATATGGCCGTAAGAGGATTTGACGATAAAATTATTGCCTAGAAAACGTTTAATGGTCTTGGCCTTGGTCGGACTTTCAACGATTACTAAATCCATAGATAGGGATAGATATTGCAATATTTATTATTTTTTTGTATTATACATAATTACCGCACATTAACAAGAAAGGAGCCAGAAATGAAAAAAGATAAAACAGGTAGCAAAAGAAAAAAAGTGGAAAGAGCGATAATAGGAGGGGCAAAAGAGTTATTTGAGAAGATTGGAAAGAAGGAGGAGAAGATTGTTATTGGAAAAAAAGAAATTTTGAGCATCGTCCCTTATAGAGAAGATAAAATTTACTTAAACAGGGTTGTCATAACCGATAAAACAGTTGCTGGCGAATTTTTAGTGACTGATGAATCTTGCGCCGGCCACCTAATCGGTGATCAGCCAATATTCCCCGGAATATGTATTGCAGAAATGGCAGCCCAACTTTTAGGGGTTTGGGCAGCTCAATACTTTAAAGAGGATAAAAAGCTAGTTTATTTAAAAAGACTAAGGGCAGAAGTTCGTGGTCCCGAGTGGTTATTTTTTATTGATGTCAAACCAAGTGCCCAAATTATTCCAGGCAATCTTTTGGTTATGGAGGTGCCGGTAAAAAAAGAGAATCCGAAAGATGGCGAAGAAGAATACAATCTTAGGATTGAAATTTCGGGAAGACCGGGCCGGGAAATAGTAAAGGCGATGGGAGAAAACTTTTCTGCCATAGTAGGCAAAGACAAAAAAGGAGTTATTTTTAAAATTGAATTACCTCTTATTTCCGTTAGCACCTAAAACTTAGTTGGATAACCAACTAGGTTTTTTATTTGTTATATTCACTCATTGTTTTTTAGTCCTTGGGTTAAAAATAATTCCAGGGTCTCAACGGTTTTTTTGACAACTTCTTTTATAATTTTTTCCTCATCTTTGTTAAATTTTTGGAGAACAAATTTCTCGGTACTACGGACTAGTCCGCGGTACCGGGCCGGCCGGATGCCCACTCGGAGCCGGGTGAAATCCTTGGAGCTAAGCTCCTTAATGATTGATTGGACGCCTTTGTGGCCGGCCGAGCCGCGATTTCGGGAAATTTTGAATTTTCCCAAAGGCAAGTCAATATCGTCGTGAACTACTACGAGAACTGTTCTCGGAGTTACTCCGAGAACAGTTCTCGTAGCTTTGCCGGATTCGTTCATAAATGTTTGGGGCTTGACCAAAATTAGTTCGTCTTTTTTGGAAATCAGGGCCTTGTATTTTTTAACAAACTTAAATTCCGGAAAATTATTTTCCTTGGCAAATTCGTCCACAACTCGGAAGCCGAGATTATGCCTTGTTTTTTTGTATTTTTGGCCGGGATTGCCCAGGCCGATAATTATTGTCATATTTTTCTGCTCTTCATTATAGCATTTTCCTTGGCTGTGGAAAAATCCGCTTGACGGAATTTTTAGATTGGCTAAAATAAAAAAATAGCAATTTTACAACTTTTTTTTAACCATTGCGCGCAAATTAAGAAAGGAGGTAGAGCTATGAAAGAAAAGCGTCTTTTATGACGCATATCTGAATTATCGTTTGAGAATGAGAGACCATGGTGTAAATTTAGATTATGTATTGTTGTACATGGATGTGTTCTTTCAACCCCTTGGAAGAATAAGTGGGCCGGGACCAGAATGGTCTCGGCTTTTTTATTTTTTTTCATTGCTGTTGCTTAAATAAAAATTGTTTGCTATAATTTGTTAATAAAT
>CAYNAT010000029.1:2212-5756 GCA_964395685.1 uncultured Candidatus Saccharibacteria bacterium
ATAAATAAAATTATGAAAAAGTTTTTAGCTTTTATCTGGGAAACGGCGAAAATTGTGATTGTGGCGGCAGTAATCGTGGTGCCGATTCGCTATTTTCTGTTTCAACCCTTTTTCGTTCGGGGTCAGTCAATGGACCCTAATTTTGAAAACGGCGATTATTTGATTATTGACGAAATCAGTTATCGTTTTCGCCAGCCGGCCCGGGGCGAAGTAATCGTTTTTAAATATCCCCTGGACGTTTCCCAAAGATTTATTAAAAGGATTATTGGTTTGCCCGGAGAGACCGTGGAAATCAAAGACGGCAAAATAGCGGTAAGTAAAGATGGACAGGAAGAGGTTCTGGATGAATCCGAATACCTCGCTGATTCGCTTACCGGCGGCGACCTTAAAATTATTTTAGGGGAAAAGGAGTATTTTGTTTTGGGCGACAACCGGGATTTTTCTTACGATTCCCGGAAATTCGGCGCCCTGCCCGAGGAAGATATCATCGGCCGGGTGGTTTTGAGGGCCTGGCCTTTCGCCGCTTTAACCAAATTTGAAACGCCGAGTTATTAATCTATGGCTAAAAAACCGAAATTTCAAAGACCCAGCGGAATGCACGACATTTTACCGGAAGAGCAAAAATATTACCGAAAAATTTACGAGGTTGTTTCCGGCATCGCTGATTTTTACAATTTCGGCAGAATTGAGACGCCGATTGTGGAAGAGACCGAATTATTTTCCAAAGGAATCGGTCTGGCGACCGACATTGTTAAAAAAGAAATGTACAGCTTCCGGACCAGGGGCGGCGATTTTTTAAGTTTGCGGCCCGAGTGGACTACGCCTATAGTAAGGGCTTACATTGAAAACGGCCTTCAGTCCTTACCCCAGCCGGTTAAACTTTGGCATTTCGGGCCCTGCTACCGTTATGAAAGGCCGCAGGCAGAGAGATTTCGCCAGTTCTGGCAGTTTGGCTTTGAGGTTTTGGGCGAGCAGAATCCGGTCATTGACGCCCAAATTATCCAGATTTTTTACAACATTCTCCGGGAATTAAAATTAAAAAACCTGCTCATTGAAGTTAACAGCATCGGCGACAGCAACTGCCGGCCTTATTATAAAAAACTTTTGGCAAATTATTTGAGGGCCAGAGAAAATTCTTTATGCTCCGACTGCAAAAGACGGATCAAAGAAAACGTTTTAAGGATTTTGGACTGCAAAGAGGAAAAATGCCAGCCAATTAAAAGCGAAGCGCCCCAGTTTATTGACCATCTTTGCGAAGAATGCCACAAACACTTTAAGGAAGTTCTGGAATTTTTAGACGAAGTTGATTTGCCCTATATCCTTAATCCTTATCTGGTAAGGGGACTTGATTATTATACCAAAACGGTTTTTGAAATTTTTTCCAAATCCGGGGAAAAGGCGGAAAAGAATGCTTTGGCTGGAGGCGGAAGATACGATAAACTGGTAAAGCTTCTGGGCGGCAAAGACACGCCGGGTTGCGGCGGAGCGGCCGGTCTGGAAAGAATCGTAAATTTGATGAAAGAGCAGGAAATAAGCTCAGCGCTGAAAAAAGAGCCCCAGTTGTTTTTAGCCCAGCTCGGCGAGCTGGCTAAGAGAAAAAGCTTAAAACTTCTGGAGGATTTCAGAAGGGCCAGGATAAGGGTGGCTGAATCTTTTGGTCGGGATTCGCTTAAGGCCCAGTTGAACCGGGCCGATAAAATGGGAGCGAAATACGCTTTGATACTGGGCCAGCAAGAGTCCTTGGAAGGAACGGTTATAATCAGAGATATGGAAACTGGCAAGCAGGAAACTGTAAAATTGGAAAAAGTAGTAGGAGAGATGAGAAAACGATTGAAGAAATGACTAATTATTCTAATCAAACCCCAACCTCTAATAACAAAATGATTAAAATAATTGTTTAGACATTAGGCATTCAGGCGTCAGTCATTGATTAGACCAATTAGAATAATTAGAGTAATTAGAAATTTTTATTTATGTCTTGTCTTTTTTGCCAAATCATCAATAAAGAAAAACCTTCGGAAATTATTTTTGAAAACGAGAAAGTTATCGTTATTAAAGATATTAATCCCAAGGCCTTGGTTCACCTTTTAATTATTCCCAAAAAACACATCGTTTCCGTCAATGAGGTTGAACCGGAGGATAGAGAATTGGTGGGCGATTTGATTTTAATCGCTCAAAAAATCGCCGAAGAGAAAAATTTGGCCGGCTATAAGTTATTATTTAACGTTGGCCGGAAAGGCGGCCAAATAATTGACCATCTTCATTTACATTTATTAGCCAATAAATAAACTTTTTATGCCGTTGGAAATTAAAAAACAACCAAGAGAAAGTTCCCAGGGTTTGGTTCGCCGTTTTTCCAAGAGAATAAAACAAAGCGGAATTTTATTTCGGGCCAGAAAAAACCGTTTCCGGAAGCGGCCGAAAAGCGAGCAGTTGAAAAAACGTTCGGCTCTGCGCCGGGTTCAGTTGAAAAAAGAATACCAGGAACTGGAAAAATTAAGTAAGCCCCGCTAGAAATTAAAATTTCTAAACGGGGCAGGCCCCAAATGCTAAAAGAAAGAATTCAAGAAGAACTTAATCGGGTCCTTAAAAAAGGCGACCAAATCAGCTGCTTGGTTTTACGAATGCTTTTAGCCGCCATCACCAACAAAGAAAAAGAAAAAAAATACCGGGAAAAGCTGGAAAAATCAGCGGATTTGAGCGACGAGGAAATTATTGAAGTGGTTTCTTCGGAAGCGAGAAAAAGAAAAGAAGCGATTTCGGAATATGAAAAAGGCAATCGGCCGAGATTGGCGGAAAAAGAAAAATCGGAGCTGAAAATTTTGGAAAAATATCTGCCCGAGCAGTTGTCAGAAGCGGAGATTAAAAAATTAGTCGAAGAAGCGATTGAAAAACTCGGGGTCCAAGAACCGAAAGATTTCGGCAGGGTAATGGCCGGATTAATGCCCAAAATCAAAGGCCGCGCCGACGGCAGCCAAGTTTCAAAAATCGTAAAAGAATTATTAAGTTGAAAAAATTCTGCAAATGGTGCCGGGGACACAAGTTAAGTGATGTTTAAAACCCGGGGTTAAACATATTATGGTAGAGATAAACAATTTGGCTGCTGGTAAAATTGAAGAGGAGTTTTTGAAAGGGCTTGCCAAAAAGGTTTTGAAAGGGGAAAATAGGGAAGAGATGGATTTGTCTATTGTTTTTGTCGGCAAAGACAGAATAAGCGAGCTTAATAAAAAATACCGGGGAAAAAATAAAACAACGGACGTTCTGTCTTTCGGCGGGGGATTAAATGAAATTGTTATTTGTCCGGCAGTAGTTAAAAAGAAAAAAGAATTGACCCGAGTTTTAATCCACGGCATTTTACACCTTTTAGGATACGACCACGAGAAATCCAGGGAAGATGCTAAAGAAATGGAGAAGAAGCAGGAGTATTATTTGTTGCGGGCGCAGTTAAGATTGTTTAAAAATTAAGTCATTAAACCTGCCTGCCGGTAGGCAGGAATTTAATAGAAATTAGAAATTAGAAATTATAAATTTTCATGAAGCCCTA
>CAYNAT010000030.1:0-4851 GCA_964395685.1 uncultured Candidatus Saccharibacteria bacterium
TTCAACATTATACAATATCACGCTTGATAATTTTTTGTTTTTACAGATAGGACAATTCATATTTTTATTCCTCGCAACGCCTTTATTCTCTCTTCCACCGGCGGGTGGGTCAGGAATAATTTGGAGAACCAGTTTTGGGCCTGTCTGCCCCGCAAGGGCGAAGCGATGAAAAGATGAGCCGTGGAATTATTGGCTATTCTCAAAGGATGAGGGTCCCGGGAGATTTTTTCCAGAGCCCGGGCCAAACCGTCAGGAAATCTGGTTAAAAGCGCTCCCGAGGCGTCGGCCAAAAACTCTCTTTTTCGGGAAATGGCCAGTTTAATCAGATTGGCGATTAAAGGAGATAAAATAAGCAAAACCAATCCGATCACTAAAAACACCGGGCCCAGGCCGCTGTTTTTATTGTTCCGGCGGCCGAATCCTCCCCAAAAACTCAAGCGGAGAAAAATATCAACCAGCATCGCCACCACCCCGACCAAAACCACCACCATTGTTTGCAATAAAGCGTCCCGGTTGCCGATGTGAGAGAGTTCATGGGCGATTACTCCCTCCAATTCAGTCCTTTCCAGACGTTTCAGCAATCCCCGGGTTACGGCTATGACAGCATGTTTCGGATCGCGGCCAGCAGCAAAAGCGTTTGGCTGGGCCTCTTCAATAATATAAATTTTGGGCAGAGGCAGGCCGGCGGTAATTGAAAGATTTTCCACCAAGCGATAAAGCTCCGGTTCGTCTTTTTTTTCAATCGGCTTGGCCCTGGAGATTGTCAGAACGATTTTATCCGAATACCAGTAGCTGAAAAAGCTTAGAGCAACGCTGTAAAATACGGCAATCCATAAAATGATATAAGTATCTGCCAGATAAGAAACCAGCCAGCCGAGAAAAATAACGAAAATCAGGAAGCCGGTCAGATAAAATCCTGTCTTGCGGATATTAGAATCGGCCTGAGTGTATAATGTGGCCATAAAATCCCAAATCCCAATATTCAATGACCAATCAAATCCCTGCCTGCCGGCAGGCAGGCCAATTCCCTAAATCCCAATTATCGTTTTTGGGCATTGGGGTTTAGAGTTTGACTGGGCATTGGGGGTTGAGCATTGGGGCTTAAAAATTAACTCTTACCGCTTCTTTCGCTGCCGGCTCCTCTATTTCAAAAAACTCCATTTTTTTGAAACCGAACAAAGAAGCGACAATTTTAGCCGGGAAAACTTCAATTTTAACATTCAGGTCTCTTACGTTGCCGTTATAGAATCTTCGGGCGGCCTGGACTTTATCTTCGGTGTCCCGCAATTCTCTTTGAAGCTCCAGAAAGTTTTCCGAGGCCTTTAACTGGGGATAATTCTCAGTCACGGCAAACAAGCTTTTCAAAGTTGAAGAAAGGGCGTTCTCGGCCTGGCCGCGCTCGGCCATTGTGCCGGCGGCCATTGCTCTGGTCCTGGCTTCGGTAACTTTTTCAAACAATTCTCGTTCGTGGGAAGCGTAGCCCTTGACCGTTTCAACCAAATTGGGAATTAAATCGTATCTTCTTTTCAGCTGAACGTCAATGTCTGACCAGGCCTCCTGGCTCCGGTTGCGGAGAGTAATCAGGCGATTATAGGTTAAAACGGCCCAAAGAACGATAACCGCCAAAATCCCCAAAACGATATATAAAGCGAGCATGGTTTTTGATTGTTAAATTAATTTATTTTATTTTCCGACCTTGTCTTTTATTATAGCAGAAAAATGAAAAAACAAAAGTTTTACACAACCGGATTCTGGAATTACTTGTTATAATAGATAAAAATTATAAAATAAAATCTACTATTATGAAAAAAATAAAATTTACCCAGTTAAATTTGCGAAGCAATTATTTAACCGGGTTAATTATCCCGATTTTAGTTCTCGTTTCTTTGGCCGGCGCGGTTCCTTTGAGCGCGGGGGCGGAGAAGACGCTTTCCGAAGACATTTTTCCTCAAACATTATGGGGACTTCCTTTATACGGTTTAGAGGAAATAGAGCCGGAAGCGGATTTGGCCGAAGGGTTTTTCGCTTACTACGGAACCGAGGACTCAATAAGCGACATCACTATTTTTTTCGGCAGAATAATCGGCCGAGATTCCTTGAGAACGGCCAAAGAAGATTTTATTGCCGGTTTTGAAGAAGAGCTTTATGCGGTCTTTGACTATCTGGAAAAAGAGGGGCCGAACCAAGTTGAAGTAAAAGGCCAGTCAGCAACAATTCTCAATTACCAGCTTTATTCCGGAGAAGAAAGTTTTAGCGTTGGCTTGATAATGGCGGTGGTCAATGATTATTTTATTGCCGTCCAGATTGCCGATTATCAGGGGATAAAGCCCTCTTCGGTTGACCTGAAAGATATTTTGGGTTTTTTTATTGAAAAAGTCCCGGGCCAGAAAGAAGAGCAAAAACCAGAAGAGCAGCCGGCTCAAAATCTTTTTCCGGAGCTGGAAATTTCTTTTTCCGAAAAGAACGTTAATTTGGAATTAGGCGGAAGCGCCGCTCTTAAAATGACAATTAAAAATACTGGCCAGGCCGAAGCAGAAGGAATTTATTATACGGTTCTGGTTGACAAACCGGAGGTGGCAGACGTTTATCCTTTAAAAGGAACAATAGGAAACTTAAACCCCGACGAGGAATTCAGCGATTATTTGGGAATTGCGGTCAAAGGTTCGGGCAAGGCCTATTTGGCGATTCATTTTCGGGGCGATAACATCGCTAGTATAATGAAATTTATTCAGGTAAGCGTGCCGGAATCAGTTGGTTTAAGTGTGCCGGAATCCTTATTTCTACTGCCCGGCCAGACCGAAGAAATCGGCTTGATTTTGGGTAATTTCGGATCCAAGCCAGTTTTTGTTCGGGCAATATCGCTTACCAGCTCCGACCCTTCAGTCGTTTCCATTGAAGAAGGAAGCCAGATGCAGGTATTCGGCCAGGGTCAGGGTATAAAACAAGACGAAATTTTTACCACCGAGAGTCAGGATATTACCCGCTCTATTTCGCCCAAACCGAAAATAAAAGCCCTGGCTGTCGGCGAAACAGAACTGGTTTTTAAGGTTTTGTATGATGCTAAGAGTTTAGAGAAAAAAGTCAAAGTGGCTGTGGGAGAGCCGCTCGGCGGCAAAAATCCGGCCCTGGAAATGGAGCTGGAACCCCGCGGCTTAACTCTGGAAAGAGACGAAGCCAGAAAAGTGGAGGTGTTTTTAGTCAACACCGGCAGTGAAATAATCAGAGAGGGAAAAATCTATATTTCCAAATCAAACGAGGCGCCTTTTGAGGCAACCAGAGAAATCAGTTTCGGTTTTATCAGACCGGGCAAAGAGGTCAAAGCGGAAATTGAAGTTATCGGCCATTCCCAGTTTCCGGCCGGCTTGCAAGGCGATGTGGCAGTTACCGGAACTTTGACTTTCCAGGGTCAGTTTATCACTCTGGACGGAAAAAAATTTGATTTTAACGACCAAATGAAAGTTTCTCTGGTAAGTCAAAGGGCAAGATGCTCGGCTGAAAATTCCCAGTGTTCGGAAACAGTGGAATGCTTTGCCGCTCTTTCCAACGAAATGGGCTGCGCCCTGGAATTCGCCGACCTCGTTCCTTATTTTGACAAGCCGGTGGCCGCTGTTCTGGCCACTTCCGACGCCTGCGAGATTAAAGACCGGGTTGATTCCGGCGACTCCATCGGAGCGGCTGTTTCCGCTCTTTTGATGGCCGTTGATTTGGGAGACAACGCGGCTGACGCTGTTCCCGGGGCCGGCAATGTTTTAGGCGTTCTCTGCGACATAGCCGAAGGTTCGGCTGATTGTTTGGAAGGTTTTATTTACGACGCGGTCAACGATTACTGCGCCGGCGGCCAGGGCGGCTACAGCGGCTGCGCCCAAAGATTATTTGATTTGATTGCCCAGGAATCCGGCCAATGGAAAGAACCGAAATCAGCCGTTCATTCGGTGGTGGCAATCGGCGGCTCGCCCATCAGTTTAAGAGTGGCTGATGACGATGAAAAAGAACTTACTCTGGCAGACGGCGTTTTGCTGATAGAAAAACAAGGGTTAAATTTAATTTTTATCAAAAATCCGGAAGAACTTACTAACGGCTATAATTTCAGAATCAGGGGAATCGGCCGGGGTAAATATAATCTTAATCTTGGCTTGATTTCCGACGGTCGGCTGGTTGAAACAACAGAATTAAAAGACCAGCCGATTGATTTGGATCAGACCGTAGAAATTCCTTTGGCTGTTGAAGTTAAAAAAGACAAGTTGACCGGTCTTTTTGTCGGCGACCAAGCCGAGCAGTTTAAGCAGGAGCAAAAAAAATCAACTGAAAAAGAAAAACAGGGCTTCGTCCTTTATATTGTAATCGGCTCTCTGGCCGGAGTTGCTTTAATTGCCGGCGCCGGTTTCGTAGTTTGGTTTATCATCAAAAAGAAGAAAAAAATACGCAATAAATGAATTATCAAAAATCAGAGACCCGGGTCTCTGTAAGCTTAGTTTTGAGTTTCGGTTTACTGCTTATTGACCGGTTAAGCAAATGGTTTTTCCTGAAATCCCCTGATTTTTATTCCGGCAATTTAATTGAATTAAAATTATTTCCAAACCGGAATTTCTATTTTATTTCTCTCGGTTATTGGGGCAATATCTGGCTGGCTGGATTAAGCGGAGCGGTCTTATTGCTGCTCTTTTTTTTCTTTTTCAAAACTTGGAAAAAAAAGAGTTTTTTATTAACCCTTGGCTTATCTTTAATTATTTTCGGAGGAATAAGTAATCTTTTTGACCGGCTTTATTTCGGCTATGTCATTGACTGGCTTCGCATTTTCATTCTTCCGATTTCCGTCTTCAATTTCGCCGATTTAATGATAATCACCGGCAT
>CAYNAT010000031.1:0-4380 GCA_964395685.1 uncultured Candidatus Saccharibacteria bacterium
CCCGCTGTTTTGCCCAGAAAAAAGAAAATTTTTATCACTTTGTTTCCAAAAACGCTTTTGACATTGAAGGGCTCGGTCCGAAAATCATAGATAAATTGATTGATGCTGGTTTGGTTTCGGATCCAGCCGACCTTTTTCAATTAGAAATTGGAGATATTTTGCCATCGGAAAGCCTGCTCCGCAGCCCCGTAGCGAGAACGAAGCGCTCTACCGCAGGGCTTCGGGGATTTGCCGAGAAATCGGCTCAAAATTTAATCAGAGCGCTTCAGGGCAAAAAAGAAATCAGTTTGGGCCGCTTTATTTTTGCCCTGGGAATCAGAAACGTCGGCCAGCAAACAGCCCAGGATTTAGCCGGGCATTTTAGGGCTTTGGAAAAACTGGAAAAAGCCGATTTTGAAGAACTTCAGAAAATTAAAGACATCGGGCCGATTGCGGCAAGGTCAATTCATAACTGGTTTTCCCGAAAAAATAATCAAAAATTTTTGGGAAAACTTAAAAAGGCCGGAATCGTCGTCAAGCAGGAAAAAAGAGAAAAAAAAGAGCAGAAATTAAAGGGTTTGAAATTTGTCCTTACCGGCAGTTTGGAATCAATGACCAGAGAAGGGGCAAAAGAAAAAATCAGAAAACTTGGAGCCGAAGTTTCCGAAACAATTTCCCAAAAGACGGATTTTTTAATTGTTGGCAAAGAACCGGGCTCAAAATACCGGAAAGCCCAAAAATTAAGAGTAAAGTTTATCAATGAACAGGAGTTTTTAAAGCTTATCCGATAGGCGAAAATGAGAGAAAACAGCCAAAACTCTATCGGATAACCTTTAAATAATATATCGGATATGTTTCAAGCAATATTTCAGCATTTCAAAAGAATGGATTGGATTCTAATAATTTCTTCTCTTTTTATCGCGGCAATAGGTCTTTTTTCCATCTACGGTTTTTCCCTGGCAAAAAACGATTTTTTGATTTTTCAAAAACAGGTTGGTTTTTTGATAGCCGGTTTTATTTTAATGTTTGTTTTGAGTTTTTTTGACTGGCGGGCTTTTCGGGAAAACCCTTTTTTAATTTTAGGCCTTTATTTATTCTGTCTGGCTGCTTTAGCCGGCTTATTTCTTTTTGCTTCACCTATCCGGGGAGTGAAAAGCTGGTATAAAATAGGCGATTTTTCCTTTGACCCCATCTGGTTTACGGTTCTCGTTTTACTCATTTTATTGGCAAAGTATTTTTCAATGAGGCACATTGAAATGTATCGCTTAATTCATATCTTGTTGTCCGGTTTTTATCTGTCTTTACCCGCTTTTTTGATATTTTTCCAGCCTAATCTGGGCCCGGTTCTGATTTTAACCGCTCTTTGGCTGGGAATTTTGGTTGTTTCCGGCATAAAATTAAGGCATTTTTTGATTTTACTCTTATTCGGCCTTTTAATTTTGGTTTTGAGCTGGTCTTTTCTGCTTCGTGATTACCAAAAAGAGAGAATTATCGCTTTTTTAAGTCCTCAAATTGAACCTTTAGGCATAAGCTGGAGCCAGAGCCAGGCGAAAATCGCCATTGGCTCCGGCGGAATTTGGGGGAAAGGCATTGCCGATAACTCTCAGGCGAAATACGGGTTTTTACCTGAATCGCGCACCGACTTTATTTTTGCGGCAATAGCCGAACAGTTCGGCTTAATGGCCGTATTTATTCTTATTTTTTTGTTCTTAATTATTTTTTGGAGGCTCATTAAAGCCGCTCTTTCCGGCCAGTCAAATTTTCCCCGGTTTTTCGCCACCGGCTTTGCTATTTTTTTAGCAAGCCAGGCCTTTATCCATATCGGAATGAATTTAGGGCTTTTGCCGGTTATCGGGATTCCTTTGCCTCTGGTGAGCTATGGCGGAAGCAGTTTAATAGCGATTTTTATCGGCTTGGGCCTTATCCAGAGCATAAAAACTCACTAATCCCGCTTACAGCGGGAAACCCTCCCCTATCGGATTTTTTAGAGATAGGGGAGGGTATTTGTTATCCGATACTTATCCACAACTAAGAGTATTGACAGGGTCTTTGGCATAAATGATATAATAATATAATAATATATATCTACGGATATTTATAAAAAAACCCGCCTTCTTCCCGCTTGACAGCGGGACTACGGCGGGCAGGGAAGACCCCTTAAAAATAAAACCCCAGATTTGCGCGTTCTAAGGCCGTTTTCTTAGGCGTCTTCTTTTATTATTTTAGTTATTTAAATCGCTCTGTCAAGAGTTATGGAAGAAAGAGAAATGGAAAATTACATATCCTTACAAGAAGCAACAAAATACTGCTCTTATTCGCAGGAGTATTTAAGCTTGCGAGCCAGGCAGGCTAAGTTAAAAGCGAAAAAATTCGGTCGGAACTGGGTGACCAAAAAAGAATGGCTGGAAGAATATTTGGGACAGGTTGAGCAATACAATAATAATTTAAACAATTTAAAAGAAAAGACGGCAAAGCAAGTTGTGCAAGTTGTAAAAGAGGTCTTGGTTGGCCAGCCGCCTAAAAATCTGCCGGTCGGCGAACCGGAACTGGTTCCTGTCCGGCCTTTTTATTTCTCCTTTCTGGAGTTGCTGGAAAAACCCAGATTCCGTTTTGGTTTTGTCTGGCTTATTGTCTTGACTCTGATAGTCGCTTTGGGTTGCTGGGGAAAGGGTTCTTTGTCAGGGGTCGCTTCTGACTTTGGAAACTTCGGAAAGAAAATTACGGCTGGTTTTGAAATTGCCGAGCAGGGAGTGGTCGGAACGATCAAGGAAAGTTTTTCCGGGGTTTTTCAGGACATCAATTCTAAAATATCGTCGGACGAAATTTATTCCGCCGCTGTCTACGATACGATGGATATT
Source organism: uncultured Candidatus Saccharibacteria bacterium (assembly GCA_964395685.1). Classification (GTDB taxonomy): domain Bacteria; phylum Patescibacteriota; class Minisyncoccia; order Minisyncoccales; family GWA2-38-27; genus CAYNAT01. The sequence goes on from CAYNAT010000031.1 coordinate 2,838, forward strand.
TTTCAGGACTACGGAAAATGGCTGGAAGGAAATTTGGAAAAAACGGCCCTTGCCAAGAGTTTGAAATTTGTCTGGCAGAGTTATAGGGAGGGATATTTTGTTTTTGACAAATTCCTTAATAAGAAACTTCTGGTTTTCGGCGAGACCCTTATTGACTCGGGTCAGAAAATTTTCCAAAGCACTGACAGAGCAATAGAAGCGATAAAAAGCGTGCCGGAAAAAATAGTCCAGGTTTCCGAGCTGGCGGCTCAAAAAATCATTGGCGGGTTCAAAACCGTAACCAAAGCAATAAGCCAGTTGTTTAAAGACCTTGCGCTCGGCTTAAAAGAAAAAAGCCAATATGTTTATGAATTGGTCACCCGGCCTTGGCGTTTGACTTTTCAGATTCCCGAGGAAAAAATCATTGTTGACCAGACAGGCGAAATACAAGGATTAAAAGCGGAAATTAATAATTTGAAAGAGCAGATAGTTTCCGGCTTAGCCGAGTTAACCGGCGGCTTGCAGGGTCCGGCCGGACCTCAGGGCCCCCGAGGCAAGCAGGGCTCTCAAGGTCCCCAGGGCGAGCCGGGACTTATCGGTCCGCCCGGTCCGGTCGGTCCCTCCGGTTCAGCCGGTTTTGCTTTTGTCGGCGCCAGTTCGCCTTTGCCTTCCAATATTAACTTAGGCGGCAGTTTTCACGAATTAACAGTTGGCCAGGGCAATTTTACGGTTAATTCTTCGGGCAACATTTACACGGCCGGCAGTTTAACCGTAAACGAATCTCTTGCTGCCAGCAGCGACCTTACGGTTAACGACGCCCTTACAGTCGGCGGCAACCTCGCTGTTTCTGGAGACAACGTTGTTTTTTCCAGCGCTAACGTTGGTATCGGCGACGCTACGCCCGACTATCCCTTGGAAGTTCTCTCCGTTTTAACTTCTCAACTGACCCTTACTTACACTGACGATTCAGCTTATACAATGTTTTGGACCGACAATAATGGCGACCTGACTATTACGCCGAGCGGCGGGGATGTTTCTTTGGCTAGTTCTAATCTTACCACCGCTGGAACAGGAAGATTTAGTATTTTAGCAGTAGGCAGCGTCTATACTTTTCCAACCGGCTCTCCGACAGACGACCAAATACTTAAATACGACGCCGGTACAAGTACTTTGGGATGGGAAGTAGATGCCGGCGGCTCGGGTTCTCCTGGCGGTTCTGACGGTCAGATTCAATATAACGACGGCGGAAGTTTCGGAGGGGCCTCTTTGCTGTATTGGGATGATTCTAATAATTATTTGGGTATCGGTGACGCTGCGCCCGACTATCCCCTGGAAGTTCTTTCCACCTCTACTTCTCAACTAACCCTTACTTACACTGATAATTCGGCTTATGCTTCTTTTTGGGTGGATTCCGGCGGCGACCTGAACATTACTGCCTCGGGCGGCGATATATCTCTGGGTAGCGCCAGCTTAACTAATACCGGCAATATCACAACCAACGGTCTTACCGGAACCACTCTTACCGGAACCACCTTAACCGATGGCACCCTATCCATATCTTCCG
>CAYNAT010000032.1:0-4030 GCA_964395685.1 uncultured Candidatus Saccharibacteria bacterium
GGATATTTATTGGTAAGGAGCGTGTTGAGGGAGATTGAGTATCGGGAGAAAATTGCCCGGGCCTATGAGGTGGAGAAGCGGGCGAGGAAGGAAATAGAGCAGTTGGGCGAGGCCAAGACCCAGTTTATTATGGCAACCCAGCATCATTTCCGGACTCCTTTGACTTCAATGCGGGGTTATCTGGATTTGATTTTCGGCGGCACTTACGGCAAGGTGCCGGAAAGGTTGAAGGAAACGCTTTTGAAATTTCAGGTTTCAACCAGCCGTTTGATAAGAATCGTCAATGAACTTTTGGACATTTCCCAGTTTCAGCTGGGCAAGAAAGTGGTCACTTTGGAGCCGGGCGTTCAGCTGGGACCGATATTGGAAGAAGTGGTGGAAGAGCTTCAGTTTGAGACCAAAGCCAGGGGGCTTTACCTGAAACTTGAAAAAGCGAAAGAACTGCCGGCAATTGCGGCTGACCCGGAAAAACTGAAAGTGGCTCTTTTTAACATTGTTGACAACGCCATAAAATACACCCAACAGGGCGGTATTACGGTCAAAGCGGTTTCCCAAGATTCAAAAGCGAGAATTATTGTTAAAGATACCGGCATCGGCATTGCTCCGGAAGAGGCCAAAAATTTGTTTAACCGGGTTTTTGAGCGGGGTAAGCAAGCCAAAGAGGTCCACGGTCTGGGCCGGGGCATCGGCCTTTACATTACCAGCCATATTATTACTGCTCACAACGGCAAAATTTGGGCCGAGTCAGAAGGCAAGGGCAAGGGCAGTTCTTTCTTTATTGAACTGCCGATAAGTGAATCTGAAACATAATTTATGGTTGAAGAATATCGTTTCGGCTCCATAACCATTGACGGAGAAATCTATAATCAAGACGTAGAGGTCCGCTTTTTAAATTCGGAGACCGAGGTTTTGGAGTGGAGAAAAGAAGAATCGCATCGGATTGACGTTCAATCAGTCAAAAGAACAGTGGAGCAAAAGCCGGAGGTTATTGTTATCGGAACCGGCGAGTCCGGCGCGGCTCAAATAAGCGAAGAAGCCAAAGAGTTTATTGCCGAAAGCGGAATCAAATTGATTAGCGACATTACCGCCGAAGCGGTTAAAACTTTTAACGTCATTCAACAGGATTCTCTGGAAGAAGAAGGCGAACAAACCAGAATAATCGGCCTGTTTCATCTAACCTGCTGATGAGGGACAGGGGAGGGACAGCCCCTCATAATTATGAATAAAAGATTGGAGAGAAAATTTTATTGCGGACCGACTTTGGAGGTTGCTAAAAATTTGCTGGGGAGATATATTGTAAGGCAAACCAGCGGGAAAAAATTGGCTGGGAAAATTATTGAAACCGAGGCCTATATCGGGCCCCAAGACCGGGCTTCCCACGGCTACCAAAACAAAAAGACCGAAAGAAACAAAGCCGAATATCTGATTGGCGGCCACATCTATATTTATCTGGTCTACGGAATGTACTGGCAGTTAAACATTTCCACTTTTCAAGAGGGAAAACCGGAATGCCTGCTTATCCGGGCTTTGGACCTGGGAAATTTGGCTGACGGCCCGGGAAAACTTTGCCGTTATCTGAAATTGGACAAGTCGTTTTATGGAGAGGATTTAACCAAGAGCAAAAGAATTTGGCTGGAAGACCGGGGAGAAAAAATAAAACCTTCTCAAATTTTGGCTAAGGCCCGGATCGGCATTGACTATGCCGGGCCTTATTGGAGCAAACGCAAATGGCGCTTTCTACTAAAAAATGGTCTGATAAAGTGACGAAAGAGAGCAATGCCCTGGATTTGGAGCCGGGCCTTTTTGGCTGGGACGAGCCCGAAAAAATCGCTCTTTCTTTGAAAAAATCAGCCCTGGAAAGCCAGCGGAGAAAAGCAGAACCCTTTCAGTCGGCGATGTCTATGCTTAATTTTTACATCAACCGGGCCGGCAAAAATCTTTCTCCTAAAAGAAAGAAAATTCTCAACCAGGCAAAAACTGAATTAAAAAAAGCGTTTAAGCGGCTTGACTGAAATTTGGTCCAATTGTTATAATAAACTATAACAAATTAAAAAATATATAAAAAATATGACTAAAAGAAAATCCCTTTGTTTAATCGCTTCAACTTTTATTTTGCTCGGTTTGGTTCTGCTCGGCGCCGGCTGTAAGGATCAGTCAGGCAAGTCAGGCGCCGGGAAAGAGGAAAGCGTAAAAAAAGGCCTTTACCTTTTAGAAGAGCAGGGCGTGCCCTCTTCAAAAAACAGTTTAAGGGTAAGCGCCAACGGCAGAATAGTTTATCTTTTTGATTCTGACAACAGCGGTCAGACAGACAGCATAGTGGTTAGCAACCCGGACGGAAAAGATAAAAAAATAATCAAAATCAAAGGCAATCTGCTGGATTCAAAAGTCCAAATAGACGATACGGTAATGGATGTTGACCAAACTGCTTCCAAAGTTGTTTTTGCCGCCACGCCGCCTTCGGAAAGAGGCGAATACGGCGGTCCTAAAAATTTATACCTTTTGGACGTTGCAGCAGAGACAGTGAAAAAACTTCCCAATCAAGACCTTTCGGAGCGATTTAAAGGGGCCGGCTGGGCCGACGCCCAATCAGCGGTCATCAGTCCTGATGGTGAAAAAATCGCTTTTGGAGTAAGAATTTGGGGGATTGACCTTGGCGCGGCTTATGATATTGCCAGCGCTCTGGCTGTTATAAATTCCGACGGCTCCGGATTAAAACTGCTCAAAGAAAAAGATGCAAGCGAATATCTTGTGGGAATTGATAACTTTGAGAGAGTGTTTTTTGCTCAAAAACAGGACCAGTACGACTGGTCTTTATCGGTAATTAATACAGATGGCAGCGGCGAGGAAAACTTGGGAATTAAGATAAGCGGCGGCAGTATTTCAGTAAACAGCAATGGAATGGTTAGCGGTGTTTTAGACGAAAAAGACAATCCTTTTTTCGTTGCCGACTCTAACGGAAAGATTCTGGCAAAAGGCGGAGACCCTTGGGGAGCAGTAGAAATAAGCGAAAACGGAAAATTGGTTTTGGCCGTGGAATGGGACAAAGGATTGTTTCTTTACGATTTGGAAAATAATCTGGAAAAAGAAGCGGTTTTGGACAAGTCGGAAGGAAATTGCGCCGTTCATGATTTGGACGATTCCGGCCGAATTATCGCCTGCCGACTTTACAAAACCGGCGAACTTTTTTCAATCGTCAGATAAATGTTTAAAACCCGACGTTAAACAAACCCCGTTATAAAAGCGGGGTTTTTACTTCGTAAAAATTGAAAAAAAGCCGAAAACCGAGTAAAATAAAAAAACAGGGAGCTTAGCTCCCTGTAAATTAAGATGCTGGAAGAATTTGAGATTTCAACCGAAGAACGATACCAGTTGATTAACGTCAGTGATAAAGTGGAAGCAATTGTCCAAAAAAGCGGCCTTGAGAGCGGCCTGGTTTTGGTTTTTGCCGCCCACTCAACAGCGGCCATCGTCTTGACCGAAGACGAGCCGGGCTTAAAAAAGGACTGGCTGGATTTTTTGAAAAAGACGATTTCCGGTTTTGATTTTGTCCACAATAAAATTGACGACAACGCCGATTCCCATATTCTTTCGGGACTGCTCGGCCAGGCAAAAGTTCTTCCGATTGAAAAAGGCCGTTTAATCCGGGGAACCTGGCAGGATATATTTTTACTGGAGTTGGACGGTCCCCGGCGCCGAAGAATCACCGTCAAAATCCTCAAAGAATAAAATCTATGGATTGCCGAAAAGAGGAAAATCTGAAAGTTTGCCCCTGCACTTATCCCGGCTGTCCCAGAAAAGGAATTTGCTGTAAGTGTTTGGAATATCATTTGGCAAGAAAAGAACTGCCGGCTTGCTGTTTTTCCGAGGAGGCGGAAAAAACCTTTGACCGTTCCTTCGTCAAATTTATGGAAGATAGAAAGAAATAACCCCAATGCGGCTCGCCGCCGCCCCAGAACGGTTTGACATATGTAAAGTTAAGCGTTAAACTTTAAATATAAATATCCTTATGTAAAGTTAATTATTATGAAAA
>CAYNAT010000033.1:0-3741 GCA_964395685.1 uncultured Candidatus Saccharibacteria bacterium
TTTTTTTCTTTTTTGACGGTATTTAGAGTATAATTGAAACAGATAAGAATTTTTATGAATCTTTTTACGTCTATTGAGAAAATTGCCGGAGTGGGGCCGGTTTTTCAGAAACGGCTGAAAAAACTGGGGATTAAAACGGTTCAGGATTTGCTTTTTCATTTTCCTCATCGCTATGAGGATTTTTCCAATTTAATTCCCATTTCCCAAGTGAAAGTCAACGAAATTTGCACTATCCGGGGAAAAATTCTGGAGATTGAAACCGGCCGGACCTGGAAAAGAAGAATGTTTTTAACCCGGGCCGTTATCACTGACAAAAGCGGAGCGATTAAAGCGGTCTGGTTTAACCGGCCCTATCTGAACAGAATTCTCAAAAAAGACGATATCGCTTTTTTCTCCGGCAAAGCGACAACCGCTGAAGACGGCCTTTACTTAAGCAATCCGGCTTACGAAAAAGCGGCTCAAAAAAGCGGTTTGACCCATACCGGACGTTTGGTGCCGGTTTATCCGGAAACCGAGGGCCTTTCTTCAAGATGGCTTCGTTATATTATCAAGCCGTTTTTATTTAATTTCAGAAATAAAATCAAGGAAACCCTGCCCCTGAAAACAATCAGAGAAAACAAGCTTTTGCCAATCGCCAAGGCAATCTGGCAGGTTCATTTTCCCGATTCCCGAAAATTGGCTGAAGCGGCCAAGCAGAGGTTTTCTTTTGAAGAACTTTTTTTCATTGAACTTTTCGTTTTAAGGGAAAGGGCCAGATTGTTAAAAGAAAAAGCCGCGCCTTTAATCTTTAAATTGGATTTAATTCAGAGATTCGTCAAGTCCCTGCCCTTTAAGCTCACCGACGCTCAACGAAAATCGGCCTGGCAGATTTTGAAAGACCTGGAAAAAAGCCGGCCGATGAACCGTTTGCTGGAAGGTGATGTTGGCTCGGGTAAAACCGTGGTGGCGGCAATGGCCGCCTTAAACACGATAAAAAACGGCTATCAGGCCGCTTTTATGGCGCCGACCGAGATTTTGGCAAAACAGCATTTTCAGGAAGTGGCTAAACTGCTTAACGACTTCAATCTTAACATCGGTCTTTTAACCGGCAAGCAGGATAAGTTTCGTTCCAAAAAATTGAAAAATCAGACCGTGGAAATTTCCCGGAAAAAACTTCTGGAAAAAACCTTGTCCGCTGATATAAACATTTTAATCGGCACCCAGGCCTTGATTCAGGACAGGGTCAAATTCGGAAAATTGGGCCTGGTAATTCTTGACGAACAGCATCGTTTCGGTGTGGAGCAAAGAGCCCGGCTCTGCCGTCAAGCGGAATTTGTCCCTCATCTGCTTTCAATGACCGCCACGCCTATTCCTCGTACTTTGGCCCTTACGATTTACGGAGATTTGGACCTTTCCCTGATTGACCAGTTGCCTAAGGGCCGGAAAAAAATAATCACCCAACTGGTAAGTCCGGCCGGCCGCCAGAACGCTTACGATTTTATCAGACGAGAAGTCAAGAAAAAAAGGCAGGTTTTCGTAATCTGTCCGAGAATTGAGAAAAGTGAAAACAGCAATTCTGTTTGGGCTGAAGCGAAAGCAGTAAAAGAAGAATACGAAAAATTGTCAAAAAATATCTTTCCCGAGCTGAAAGTGGCAATGCTCCACGGCAAAATGGCTGGCAAAGAAAAGGAAAGGGTTATGAAGGATTTCAAAAACAAAAAAATTGACCTTTTGGTTTCAACTTCGGTGATTGAGGTGGGCATTGATGTTCCCAATGCCACGGTAATGATGATTGAAGGTTCGGAAAGATTCGGCTTGGCCCAACTTCATCAGTTTCGGGGCCGGGTCGGCCGGGCCGGCTGGCAGTCCTATTGCCTGCTTTTCAGCGATTCGCCGGCCAAGAAAACCAGACAGCGGTTAAAGGCCCTGATTTCTTCGGAAAACGGGTTTGAATTGGCTGAGAAGGATTTGCAAATTCGGGGGCCCGGCGATTTCAGCGGAACCAGACAGTGGGGAATTCCCGACTTAATGATGAACTCTTTAGCCGACGTTCATTTGGTAGAAAAAACCCGTAAGGCGGCAAAAGAAATCCTGGCCGAAGACCCCCAGTTAAAAAAATATCCGGCCCTGCGGGACAAATTAGCAAAATTCAGAGAAAGAATTCACTTGGAGTAAAGAGCGATACCAATTATTGGTATCGCTCTTTACTTTCTAATTTTTTCCGTGACCCAGAAGCCCATATATTTAGCGAAGAGCCAGCGGGTTTGGGCGTCAAGAGCCGGCAGAGCGGTGAAAAAAACCATCATTATCGGAAACAAGAGCCAGCTGAAAGCAAAGACAAGATATTTGTAGCGGCCGTATTCCGGAGGCTTGGGCGGCAGGAGAATAAGACTCAAATAAGCGGAACTTACCAGGCTAATCATTGCCAAAGTCATTACCCGGCTGATTATTTTCGGCAAACTGTAAGACATTATTGTCTGGGAGAATTCCGGCCCGCCCAGAATCAGGGGCAGCCAGCCCAGGAGAAATATCAAAATGCTGGCCGTTGCCCAGGAAAAATGGCCTTCTATCAGCTCAAAAGCCAGAGAAAATTTCTTCCAGAAAGGAATTTTTTTGTTTTTGTAAAATCCGAAGAGAAAATAAGCGATGTCGCCCACGCCGTAAGCCCATCTTCTTTGCTGTTTGAAAATATTGAGCAGAGTCCGAAAAAAATTTTTGGCAACGTTAGCGTCCATGGAAATCGGATAATAAAGGGGCTGGACCTGGTAATCACCGTTATATTTCAGAAAGCACTGCCAGAAAATTCGGGAGTCGTCGGAGACCACATTGGTTTGCTTAAAACCGACTTCCACCAGGGCCTTAAAACTCATTGAATGAGAGGAAAAAGTGACCAGTTTTTCCGGTCTTTCCTGATTCATAGAATGCCAGAAAGTTGAGGAAAAAGAAAAAACCCGGGAGATTATCGGCGCCTGCCAGATATTGTTGATGAAAAGGGGGATCGGCTGGAAACTGGTTCGGGTCGGATTTTTGGCAACAAGGTATTGATAGGTTAAACAGCTGAAGTATTTGGGGAAAACGCAGCTGTCCACGTCAAAAGAGGAAAAAATTACATTTTGATAAGTCAGTCCCAAGGGGTCAACGATTTTTTCCTTGGCCTTTTTGGCGGCCCAGGTTTCGTTTGAGCCTTTGCCCGCGATTTCGCCAGCTAAATTTTGAGGATGCCAGGCAATCAGAAACCTGGCGAATTTTTTTCCGAATTCTTTTTCAATTTCCCGGCTGGTTTCCAAAGTTGAATTTTTATATCTTTCTTCGCAGCCGAGAACAATAAGCATTTTATCTTTCGGATAATCGGTTTTTTCCAGTTTTCTGAAAGTATCCCTTACGATTTCCAACGGTTCCCGGCACATCGGAATTACAATCAAGTGGTAAACGTTTTGCCAATTTGGCAGATTTTTAACCCTTTCCAACCAGTTGATTTTTTCGGAAGCAGCCATTTTTTGGTAGCCGGACCAGAGATGGAAGGAAAAATAAATCGTTCGGAAAAGCCATAAAATAACGAAAATTATGATGAAAATCGCTATCCAGAGCGGCCGGTACCAGGACAAAAAAACAACCAGAAACAGGGCTGTCCAGGAGAGCAGGCCGGGGAAAATTTCAAAAGAGCGGAAAAGAAGCCGCTCTTTGAGATTTTTCAAATCACTGGCTTTATTTACTTTAAGATAATAATCGTTTTCTTCGGCCATTTTTTTATAGTATCATTTT
>CAYNAT010000034.1:0-1347 GCA_964395685.1 uncultured Candidatus Saccharibacteria bacterium
TTTACTTTTGTTTGTTGCTGGTTTTTTTGGTTTTGATAATTTGGCGGTATCAAATAATAAGAGCAAGAATTGAGAACAGCGAGTTAAGAAAATACAACGATTCGGCAGAGGAAATTACTTTAACCGGAATCGTTGTCAGAGAGCCGGATGTAAGGGAAACGAATACAAAGCTAACCGTAGAAGTAAAAACAGAGACCCGGGTCTCTGTTAAACTTTTGGCGACGGTTGATCGCTATCCGGAGTATAAATATGGCGACGAGTTGAAAATCATCGGTAAACTGCAAACTCCGCCGATTTTTGAGGACTTTAACTATAAAAATTATCTGCTCAAAGACGGAATTTACTCGGTAATTTACTATCCCCAAATTGAAATTATTGCCCGAGGACGGGCCTCGGGCGCCTATGCTAAGATATTGGAGTTTAAGAAGAAATTGAGGCAAAGTATCGGTGAAAATATCTCACCGCCTCAAAGCGCGATTTTAGGAGCGATGCTCTTGGGGGACAAAAACCGATTATCAGATGACTGGAAAGAGAAACTAAACATTGTTGGTATTCGGCACATTACCGCTGTTTCCGGCCTGCACATTGTTCTTTTGAGCGGGATTCTGGTGTCTTTTTTCCTCTGGCTGGGTTTCTGGCGGAATCAGGCGATTTATTTCTCCCTGGTTTTAATCGCTTTTTTCGTTTTGATGACCGGACTTCAATCCTCGGGAATCAGGGCCGGTATAATGGGCTCGCTTTTTCTTTTGGCCCAGAAATTCGGCCGAAAAGCAGCCAGTTTTCGCTCTTTAACCCTGGCCGCGGCTGTTATGTTAACAATAAATCCCTTGCTTTTGTTTTATGACGTTGGTTTCCAACTTTCTTTTTTAGCCGCCCTGGGCATTATCTCTTTGTCAGCGATTTTTAAGAGATGGTTAAAACTGGATATTCTGGCAATGACTTTCTCGGCCTATTTTTTTACTCTGCCAGTTTTAATCTATAATTTCGGCCAGGTTTCTCTGGCCGCGCCCCTGACCAATCTTTTAATTCTGCCTTTTGTTTATTGGATTATGCTTTTCGGTTTTGTTTTCGCTTTGGCCGGAATGTTTTGGTCAATCCCGGGCTTGATTTTGTCTTTTCCCTGCTGGTTTTTGCTTGGTTATTTAATAAAAATAACGGAATTTTTCAACCAATTTTCTTGGGCGGCAAAAACAATTGAAAACGTTCACTGGCTCTGGCTGTCGCTTTCTTATCTGATTTTAGGCTTCATCGCCTGGCAGTTAAACAAACGGGAAAGATTAAGATTCCTAAATTATTAAAAAATTTGACAAGGGGCGCCGGGGGAGTAAAATGGAAAGTAGAAATATG
>CAYNAT010000034.1:1447-3258 GCA_964395685.1 uncultured Candidatus Saccharibacteria bacterium
TATTAAAAAATTTGACAAGGGGCGCCGGGGGAGTAAAATGGAAAGTAGAAATATGAATGAAGAATTAACACAATATTTAGGTGAAAGATTTGATAGAATAGATGAGAGATTTAGTAAAGTTGGTGAAGATATTGAAGAGATAAAAAGAGATGCGGGCATAAACAAAACCAATATTTTGGTTGGCTTTAAGGAGGCACGAGAAGAGCGAGCTAAAATAAAAGCAAGAATTGATGAAACATATAATTCCGTTGATGGATTTGTTGCTATAGTCACTAAACTTGAAGATGAATTTACGGCGATGAAAGAGGATATTAAGAGAGTCAAATTGGTTCTTAAAGAAAAACTTGGCGTTAATCTTCTTTAAGAAAAATAATTAAGGAAGATGATTTTGGATTTAAAAAAAACTGATAGAGATTAATCTTTATCAGTTTTTCTATTTTTAGTATAATAGAAGAATATGAACAGCAAAAAAAAGGCCTGGGTGGTTTCGGTGAATATGGGCTACGGTCACCAGCGGACCGCCTATCCCCTGAGACAATTCGCTCCGGACCGGAAAATTATTAACGCCAATGATTATCCGGGAATTCCGGAAAAAGATAGAACGTTTTGGGAATTAACCAGAAAGTTTTATGAGTTTATTTCCAAATTCAAAAGAACTCCTTTAATCGGCGGGCCGGCTTTTTCTCTTTTTGACAAATTCCAAAAAATTCCCGTTTATTATCCTCGTCGCGATTTGTCCCGGCCCACTTTAAGTTTAAAAAAAATCTTTTCTTTGATTAAAAAGGGTTGGGGCAAGGATTTGATTTCGCGGCTAAAAAAAGAATCTTTGCCCTTGATAACCACTTTTTTTACCCCGGCTTTTATGGCCGAATTTTATAATTATCCCGGCGATATTTTCTGCGTGGTTTGTGACGCCGACATTTCCCGGGCCTGGGTTTCTTTGGAGCCGGAAAAAAGCCGGATAAAATATTTCGCGCCCAATTCCTGGACCGTTAATCGCTTGAAACTTTACGGAGTCAAAGAGGAAAATATTTTTCTGACCGGTTATCCTTTGCCCAAAGAAAACCTCGGCACTGAAAATTTGGAAATTTTGAAAGAGGACATAAGGCGCCGGCTTTTAAATCTGGACCCGGCTAAAGAATATTATAAACACTATAAGGTCTTGGTTGAAGGAAGTTTGGGCCTTCTGCCCGAACGTTCAAATCATCCTTTGACAATTATGTTCGCGGTTGGCGGAGCCGGCGCCCAAAAGGAAATCGGGATTAAAATTGTGAGGAGCTTAGCTCTTAGAATAAAAACTGGGGAGGTAAAAGTCATTTTGGCGGCCGGAATCAGAAGGGAAGTAAAGGAGTATTTTGAGCAAAAGGCCAAAGAGGGGGAAATAATTTTTGGCTCAACAATAGAAGAGTATTTTCAAAAATTCAACCAAAAATTAAGAACAACCGATATTTTATGGACCAAGCCCAGCGAACTTTCTTTTTATACTGCTTTGGGCTTGCCGATTATCATTGCTCCGGCGCTCGGCTCCCAGGAAGATTTTAACAGAAAATGGCTGATTTCGCTCGGCTCCGGAACCTGTCAGGAAAATCCAAAATATAGCGAGCAGTGGCTTTTTGATTATTTAACCAGCGGCCGTTTGGCCGAAGCGGCCATGCAGGGCTTTATTGAGGCGGAAAAATCAGGCGTTTATAATATTGAAAAAATAGTATGCGAGAATTAAGGTTTAAAACCCGACGTTAAGCCGCGACAACGTCGGGTTTTAAACCTTGGCATTATTCTTATGTTTTGGCTAGTAGTTATTGTTATTTCCT
>CAYNAT010000035.1:0-3142 GCA_964395685.1 uncultured Candidatus Saccharibacteria bacterium
GATATGGCCGAAAAGAAGAAAATTTTGCTGGTGGAAGACGATTTGGCAACCATTGACGTTTACAAAACAGGACTGGAAGCGGCCGGTTTTAAGGTTGAGCCGGTTGGTTTGGGTCAGGAAGCGGTTCGGAAGATACAGGAAGCGGAAAAAGGCGAAAGCAAAAAACCGGATTTGATTTTGCTTGACCTGATTCTGCCGGACATTGAGGGCGCCGAGGTTTTGAAAAAAATCAGAAAAAGCCCGGCTTGCAAGGAAACAAAGATTTTTATCACCACCAATTACAACAACGCCGAGTTGGAAAAAAGAGGGCTTTTTCTCAAAGACGAAAAATATATTTTGAAAACCGACTGGCCGCCCAGCAAATTGGCCGAATTAATCAAAAAAGAATTAAAATAGCCAATCAGAGACCCGGGTCTCTGATTCTAGTGATTAAAAATTTATGGATTTAAAAAATTTTAGTTCGGCGATGGCTCAAATCGCCGAGGAAAAAGGCATTGCTCCGGAAAAAGTTCTGGAAGGCATTGAGACGGCCATTGCCGCCGCCTATAAAAGAGATTACGGAAAAAGAGGACAGCTGGTCAAAGCCAAACTTGACCCGAAAACCGGTCAGGCCAAGTTTTGGCAGATTAAACTGGTCCTTTCGCCGGAAATGATTTACAGCGAAGCGGAATTGGAGAAATTAAAATCCTCCTCCGCCCCGCTTGCCAGCGGGGCTTCGGAGGACAAGGAAGAGCTAAAAGAGGGCAAAGTCCGTTTTAATCCGGAAAGGCATATTATGCTGGACGAGGCCCAAAAAATCAAGAAAGGGATTAAAGCCGGCGAGGAGCTGGAAATCGCCTTGGAATCAAAAAAGGACTATGGCCGAATTGCGGCCCAGACCGCCAAACAGGTGATTTTACAGAAAATCAGGGAGGCGGAAAGAGAAACCATTCTTTCGGAATACAAATCAAAAGAAGGAGAAATCGCTTCGGGAATCGTTCAGCGGGTGGAAGGCCGGAATGTTTTTATTGACATCGGCAAAACCTTGGGAATTTTGCCAAGAGAGGAGCAGGTTTACGGTGAATTTTATCGGGCCGGTCAGCGTCTGAAAGTTTATATTTTGAAAGTTGAGGATACGTCGAGAGGGCCGATTGTTTTTTTGTCCCGGGCTTATCCGAAATTAATATCAAAACTTTTTGAATTGGAAGTGCCGGAAATCGGCCAGGGCCAGGTGGAGATTAAATCAATCGCCCGGGAGCCGGGCTCCCGTTCCAAAATCGCTTTGGAGTCCGAAGCCGAGGGCGTTGACCCGGTCGGCAGCGCGGTCGGTCAAAAGGGCACCCGGGTAATGGCCGTAATCAACGAACTGGGCGGCGAAAAAATTGACATTATTGAGTATTCGGAAAAACCGGAAGAATTTGTTGCTAATTCCCTTTCCCCGGCCAAAGTTTTGGAAGTGAAAATTTTGCCCAAAGGCAAAGCGCTTTGTATTGTGCCGGAAGACCAGTTGTCTTTGGCAATCGGCAAAGACGGTCAGAATGTTCGTTTGGCCGCCAAATTAACCGGCTGGAAAATAGATGTAAGGCCTCCGGGCCAGGAGGAGCCGGAGGAAAAGGAGGAAAAAGAGGAAGAGAAGGAAAAGGCGGCGGCGGAGAAAGGAAAAAAGGAGAAAAAACCCAAAAAAGAGAAAAAGAAAGATAATAATTAGAAATTAGAAATTGGTTATGCTTTATATTCCCATCATCGTTTCTCTCTTAACCGTTGTTTTTGTCTTTTTTCTGTTTTGGCAAATTAAAAAAAGTCCGGCCGGAACCGGAAAAATCAGCGAAATCGCCCGGGCAATAAGGGAAGGCGCGGTCTCTTATTTGAAAAGGCAGTACAAGACTATTGCCGTTGTTTCTTTAGTTTTGTTTTTAATTTTATGGTTCTTTCTGGGGATTAAAACCGGCTTGGGCTTTTTGCTGGGCGCCGCTCTTTCCGCTTTATCCGGATTTATCGGAATGACGGTCTCGGTTCAAGCCAATGCCAAAGTGGCTGAAGCGGCTAAAAAAGGTTTGAAGCCGGCCCTGGCCCTGTCTTTTAAGGGCGGCTTGATAACCGGACTTTTGGTTGTTTCTTTAGGTTTGCTGGCCGTAAACGTTTTTTATCTTTTAACCGGAGATTTGGCGGCTCTGATTGCTTTGGGTTTTGGCGGCAGTTTAATCTCGGTTTTCAGCCGGCTCGGCGGCGGCATTTATACCAAAGCAGCCGATGTTGGCGCGGATTTGGTGGGCAAAGTGGAAAAAGGCATTCCCGAAGACGACCCGAGAAACCCGGCCGTGATTGCTGACCAGGTCGGCGATAATGTCGGCGACTGCGCCGGAATGGCCGCTGATATTTTTGAAACATATGTTGTCGCTCTGGTAGCGGCAATGGTTTTGGGAGGGGAAAAACTGATTGCTTTTCCTTTGCTTTTGGCTTCGGTCTCGCTTTTGGCTTCAATTTTAGCCAGTTTTTTCGTCCGTTTGGGCAAGAAGCAGTCAATTATGTCCGCTCTTTACAAATCTTTAATCGCCGCGGCTCTTTTTTCCGCGGCCGGTTTTTATTTCCTGGTTAGATATCGGTTCCCAAACCTTAATTATTATTTTTCTCTTTTAATCGGTTTAGCGGTTGCGGCCGGAATGTTCGTTATCACCGAGTATTACACTTCCAAAAAATACAAACCCGTTAAAAACATCGCTTCGGCTTCCCAATCAGGCCAGGCCACCAATATAATCGCCGGCCTGGCTTGGGGAATGCAGTCAACAGCCCTGCCGATTATTTTGATTTCCCTGGCAATACTTTTGAGTTTTTGGCTGGCCGGAATTTACGGCATTGCTTTGGCTGTTCTGGCAATGCTTTCTTTGGCCGGCATAATCGTTGGCATTGACGCTTTCGGTCCCATTACTGACAATGCCGGTGGAATCGCGGAAATGTCCGGCTTGCCTGACGAAGTTCGTTATGTGACCGACTCTCTTGACGCGGTCGGCAATACCACCAAAGCGATAACCAAGGCTTATGCTATTGCTTCGGCCGGTTTGGCCGCTTTGGTTCTTTTCTCCGCCTATAGCCAGGAACTGGCCGGACTCGGCAGTAAAATCAGTTTTTCTCTGGAAAATCCCAAAATCATAGCCGGTTTGTTTAT
>CAYNAT010000036.1:0-2952 GCA_964395685.1 uncultured Candidatus Saccharibacteria bacterium
CCGTAGAGGACGGGCCTCTACGGATTTTATCGGTCGCGGCGTTTTTGGAGAAATTCTTTGAGAAATTCAAATAAAATTCCGAAAAGCGGAATTGCCAAGATGGCGCCCAATAGGCCCCAAAGATTGGCGCCGATAACCAGAGCAATCAAAACCAAAGCTGGCGGCAAACCGATAAACTTTTTCATCAGAATCGGCGATAAAACGCTGTTTTCCACCTGCTGGATTAAGGCAAAAGTAATCAAAACGAAAATTCCTTTTAGCGGCTCGGTCGGAAAAACAACGAAAAAAAGAACAACCCCAGTCAAAAGCGGTCCCAAATAAGGAATAAAATTGAAAACGCCGGCGAACAAAGCCAAAGTAAAAGGGTATTTTATATTGAAAAGGAGAAAAGCAAGGTAAGAAGCCAAACCGACAAACAAACAGGCAATCAAGCGGGCGCCGAACCAACCAGCCACTTTTTTCTGACATCTTAACCAAAGATTTAAAACATAAGTTTCGTATTTCTTGGGAAAAAAGAGAATTAAAGCCCGCTCTCCGGCTTTTTCTTCCAGAGAAAGAAAAATAGCCGTGACGATGACAAACAAAGCGGCAAAAACGCCGCCGAAAATAGTGAACAAAACATTAAAGATGTTGTCGGCCATTCCCTCCAGGGCGCCGCCCAAGGCCTGAAGAAAACTTTCAACGTTGTTAAAGGCCTGAAAACCAAGTCCTCTTAAAGGAGGAGAAATCTTTTCAAAATACTGGGGAAAGGATTCCAAAAAGGCCTGAATTTCCGAGGCGAACAAAGGAACGACCAAATAAATCAAAAAGCTTAAAAGACCGAACAGGCCGAAATAAACCAAAATAACTCCGGCAATTCTGGGGATTTTTCTCCGCTGCAAAAAGTTGATGGCCGGGTTGAACAAAACGGAAATGGTTAAAGCGAAAATAAACCAAACCAGAATACCTCTGATTGAATAGAGAATGTAAAAACAAATAACTGCCAGAGAAATCTTAAAAATGGTTTTCCAGGAAATGTCTAATAACTTTTCGCCATCCATAAATTTTTAAAGCTTTAATAATTTCTGAAATTTTTCTTTTTTGTCAAAAGGTCCGATTAAAGCCAAATTTAATTTCTCGGGCTTAAAAATATCTTTGGCAATCTTCAAAATGTCGCTGCCGCTCACTTTGTCAATTTTAGCAGAGATTTCTTTGAGAGTTAAAATCCTTTTTTCCAAAAGTTCCTGACCGGCGTAAAAAGAAGCCAAAGCGTCGGAAGATTCCAGCTGCAAGGTCATTTTCCCCCTGATATAATCTTTGGCTTTTTTCAGTTCGGCCGCCGGCACTTTTTTTTGAGAGATATTTTTGTATTCTCTTAAAATGGTTAAAATCGCTTTTTCCACGTTTTTGCTGTCAACGCCGGCCGAACTGACCAGAAAACCGGTGTCCGGGTCGCTGGAAACTTCGCTGGAAATGTAATAAGCCAGACCCTGACGCTCCCTTACTCTGATGAATAATCGGGAGCTCATCATTCCGCCCAAAATTACTCCCAAAATTTCCTGGGCGTAGCGCAAAGGGTGAAAAAGATTATAAGCCCTTACTCCAATACAAAGATGGGTCTGGTCGGTTTTTCTTTCTTTCAAAAAACATTCCGGTTTTTTTTGTTTTTCCAGCACTTTCGGTTTTTGAAAACCGCGGCCGCTTTCCGTCCCTATTTTAGCAAAGGCCTTTTTGACTTCGTCCAGGGCCCGGGAATCGTTTAAGCGGCCGGCCAAACAAACAATGGTTTTAGGAGCGATATATTGATTTTTCAGATAATTCAGCAATTTAGCCCGGGATATTGCCTGAACGGTTTCTTTTTGGCCGGCAACGTTCCAGCCGGCCGGCTGGTCGCCGTACAAAAGCTCCCGCCAGAGAAGCTGAACGTAACTCATCGGATTGTCATAATACATATTGATTTCTTCAAGAATCACTCCTTTTTCCCTTTTGATTTCAGCCGGGCTTAATTTAGAATTAAGAAAAATGTCGGAAACCCAATCCAAAGCCAGGTCAAAATGATTGGCGTCAACTTTAGCAAAATAGCCGGTGTAATCCTCTCCGGTAAAAGCGTTGTAAATGCCGCCCACTTTGTCCAGGGTTTCGGCAACGGCAATTGTGTTCGGCCTCTTTTTCGTGCCCTTGAAAAACATATGCTCCAGAAAATGAGAAATTCCGCTTATCTCTTTTCTCTCGTATTTGGAACCGGTGGCAACCAAAGCCAAAACAGTGACTGCCCGGGTCTCTTTTTGAGGAACAACAATAAGCCTTAATCCGTTTTTAAGGGTTGTTTTTCTAAACATAATCTTTTTTTTGATTACTTGATTTCGTAAATCAAAGTAACGTTAACGATTATTTTGTTCTGGCCGGTTTCGATGTCAGGCGAAAAAGAAAGCGATTCTCCGCCGCCGAGCCCTTTTGCCTCGTAATAAGGCGTTTCTCCGCTTTCATAAAAATTTACCAAATTTACCAATTTCACGCCCAGCCGGAAAGCCAGTTTTTCCGCTTTGGCTTTGGCCATTTCAATCGCCCGGGCTCTTGCCTGCTCTTTTAACGCTTCCTGATCGTCAATTGTAAGCTGCAGGTCGCCGAGTTGATTGGCTCCGCTCTCGGTCGCTTTTTCAATAATCGTTCCTATTTTGGTTAAATCCCTGATTTTAACTTGTAAACTCTGGATAACCTCATAGCCAACAAGAACTCTTTTGCCTGAGAGATAATAACTCTCTTCTTCCGGGTATTCATAACGAGGGTTGAGATAAAAATAAATCGTTTTTAAATCCTCTTCTTCAATTCCCTGCTCTTCCAAAGAAGCGATTACCTTATTCATTTTTTCCGCGTTTTCAGTCATCGCCTCGGCAACTGTTTTGGCTTCGCTGATTACTGAAAAATCAATTATTGCCAAATCCGGCTTGGCGAAAACTTCTCCTTTGCCGCTTA
>CAYNAT010000037.1:0-2402 GCA_964395685.1 uncultured Candidatus Saccharibacteria bacterium
ACTTGGAAAGCTCTTCGGTCAAAGCGACAATAATAAACTGGTAAAAAAGAAAAAATAAAAAAGGCAAATATTTGATAAAGCCGCTGCCGAAAAAACCCAAAACAAAAGAAATTTCCACTTCTATTATAGCGGCGATAATCGCGGCCAGCATTCCGTAAAAGAAAATCTTGACGATCATTCTTTTTGATTCGGGGTGGGCGTCTTTGCGAAGATAAAAAAGCAGCCAAATGACACTGGGAAGAAATCCTAAAGGAATGAGAAGAAAATAAATCATTTCAAAATTTCTAATTTCTAATTTCTATTAAATTTTCAATGACTTAATTTCCAAACGGTTTGAAAATTGATTAAATAGAAATTTAATAAAAATTGAAAATTGAAAATTAATTAGGGCTGGGCCATTTTTCCAGCATTAAAAATCGTTTTTTATTTTTCAAGGGCAGTTTCCGGTAAATTTCCTCGCTGATAAAAGGAATAAAAGGATGAAAAAGCTTCAGCGAATTCAATAGAACGTAAAGAATAACTTCGGGGTTTTTATTTTTCCGGCCCTTGAATTCTTCTATGTATTTATCGCAGAAATCGTGCCAGAAAAAATCGTAAAGAATATGAGCCGCTTTTCCGAACTGAAAATTCTCCAAATCATTATTAACCGATTTTACGGTTTTATCTAACTTTTTCAAAATTCTTTTATCAGCTACAGTCAGATTTTTTATCCGTGTAAATCCGTGTTCTAAATCCGCGTAAATCCGCGCAGGTTTGTTGGTTAAAACAAACCTTGCTGCGTTCCAGATTTTATTACAAAATTTCTTTCCCATCATAATATTATCCTCGCTAAACCTTATGTCCTGGCCGCCGGAAATCTGATAAGCAATGCCGAAACGAACCGCGTCAGCGCCGTACTGCTCAATAAGTTTTAAAGGATCAATTCCCGTGCCTAAGGACTTTGACATTCTTTTGCCTTCTTTGGTTAAAATGGTGGCGTGAATGTAAACCTGTTTAAAAGGATTTTGACCGGTAAGCTCCAATCCGGAAAAAATCATTCTGGCCACCCAAAGATTGATAATGTCCCGGGCCGTTGACAAAAAGTCGGTCGGATAAAAAGTTTTCAGGTCTTTGGTTTTTTTGGGATAACCCAAAACCGCGAAAGGCCAGAGCGCCGAACTGAACCAAGTGTCTAACACATCGGTCTCGCCTTTTAGAGGAATTTTATGTCCCCACCAAATTTGCCGGGAAATACACCAATCCCTTACGTTTTTCAGCCAGTCAAGATAGGGTTTTTTAAAACTTGACGGAAAGAATTTTATCCGGCCGCTTTTAATTGGTTTTGCCGCCAGTTTGGCTAACTCCCCCATTTTCAGAAACCATTGCCTTGAAGGAAGCAGTTCAATAACAGCGCCGCAGCGGTAGCATTTTGGAACTTGATGGACATAGGGTTCAATTTTTTCCAAAAACCCTTGTTTTTTCAAATCTCCGATAATTTTTTCCCTCGCTTCCAGGGTCTTTAACCCTTGATAAGGAAGCGGCGCTTGTTTGGTAATTCTGCCCCTTTGGTCAATAACCTGAATCATTTTTAATTTATGGCTTTGGCCTATTTGGTAATCGGTTAAATCGTGAGCCGGCGTAACTTTTACAACGCCGGTTCCGAATTTCGGGTCAACCAAGCGATCGGCGATAATGGGAATTTCCCGGCCAACCAGGGGCAGAACGATTTTTTTACCGATTAAATTTTTGTATCTTTTGTCTTTAGGATTAACTGCCACGGCCGTATCGCCCAGCATTGTTTCCGGCCTGGTCGTTGCCACAGTAATAGGGCCGTATTTGATATACCATAATTTCCCCTGTTCCTCCCGGTATTCCAGTTCCAAATCCGACAAACTGGTGGCGCATCTCGGGCACCAATTAACCACTCTCTGGCCCTGATAAATCCAGCCTTTTTTGTAGTAATGAAAAAAGGCCTCTTTGACTGCCGAAGAATAATCTTTATCCAGGGTAAATCTGGTCCGCGACCAGTCGCAGGAACAGCCCAACTTTTTAAGCTGCTCCAAAATAATGTCGCCGTATTTTTCTTTCCACTTCCAAATCTCCTCAATGAATTTTTCCCGACCTAAATCAAAACGGGTTTTACCTTCTTTCTTTAATTTTTTTTCCACCACGTTCTGGGTGGCAATGCCGGCGTGGTCGGTTCCGGCCAGCCAGAGCGTCCTGAATCCCTGCATTCTTTTTCGCCTGATTAAAATATCCTGAATTACCGCGTTCAAAGCGTGACCGATATGAAGTTCGCCGGTGACATTGGGCGGCGGAATAACGATACTATAGGATTTTTTGGCCTGCCTGCCGCCAGGCAGGTGATTTTTAGAAATCTTGTCCGGATTAAAAAAACCGGACTTTAGCCAGAGCTTGTAAAT
>CAYNAT010000038.1:0-2216 GCA_964395685.1 uncultured Candidatus Saccharibacteria bacterium
TCATTATTTTAATAATAGCAAAATTATAAAAAAAGAAAAGGAGCTAAACTCCTCAAACCATAAACCACAAACTACCAACTACCAACTACCAACTACTTCGCAAAGGGGTTCCTGGCTCCCCGAACATCAAAATGAACGTGGCAGCCAGTGGAAAGCCCGGCTCCGGGCGTACCCGGCTTGCCGCCCATTAAAGCGATTATTTCTCCCTGGGAAACTTCCTGCCCCGGGCTGACCAAAATTGTCTGTAAATGGCCGTACATTGTGACCACGCCGTTAGGATGTAAAATTGTAACATAATTTCCCGCTCCGCCGTTCCAACCATACCTTGTTCTTTGGATTACTCCGCCGGCCGCGGCGAAAATCGGGTCGCCGCATTTGGCCCCGAAATCAATGGCATTATACCAATGAAGACCCTGGGTAATATAACAGGTAGCAGTGGGACAGATAAAATAAGACGAACCGAGCGGAATTTGGGAAGCAACGTAAGAATTACTTTTAGCACTGGCCGGCATTTTCCCTTCAGGAATAATCAAAATATCGCCGATAAAAATATCGCCTTCGTTGGAAAGCTCGTTGAAGGCGATAATCTCGGAAAGGTCTCCTTTATAGGTTTTGGCGATTTGGCTCAAAGTATCTCCTTTTTTAATGTTATAAACAACTCCGGAAACCGGCAGAATAATTAATTTCTGTCCCGTCTTAATGGTTGATTTTGAAGTCAAATCGTTGGCCCATAAAATCGTTTCCAGGGAAATCTGATATTTAGTTGCAATTTGGCTAAGAGTATCACCGGGCTCCACGCCATATTCAACAATTTCTTTTCTTTGAACCGCTTCCTCGTCGCTGCCGCCCAAAACCGTTCCCAAAACCTGAGGGGTTAAAGTATTGGGCGGAGCGATTTCAACCACGCTATTCCCAAAAATAAAACTCATTTGGGGCGATTCTTTGACCAGGTTTTTTATCGGCTGAACGAACAAGTCCCGGGAAACGGTTTTCGCTTCAATTTCCGGGTTTAAAATTCCCAAATTCATTCCCGAACCGCAGAAAAAACCGCAAAATAAAAAAGCAGTTAAAATAACTGCCAAGCCAGCGAAAATCTCTCTTTCCAAAGATTTTTTAAGGCAAAATCTTATTTTATCCCTTATAAATGGCAAAATCGCTAAAAGCGATTGAAAGATTTGAAGCCGCATAAATGCTATTTTTCTATTTTACCTCGCTGAAAAACCCAGTCAACCCCTTTTTCCACAGCCCACGGGAAATGCCTTAAAAACCCGAGGTTGTCTTCGCTTAACCTCGGGTTTTAAATTTGTTATTATTAAATAATGTCTAATTTTCACCCGATAAAACGGCTGGGCCAAAATTTTCTGATTGACCGAAGAGTTGTTAAAAAAGTGATTAAAGCGGCCGAACTTAATCCGAAAGACGTTGTTCTGGAAATCGGTCCCGGCTTCGGCGTCCTTACAAAAGAACTGGCAAAAATCGCCAAGAAAGTTATTGCCGTAGAAAAAGACCGGCGATTAGTGAAAATTCTGAAAGAAGAATTAAAAGAGTTTAAGAATGTTGAGATTGCTCAGGGGGACATTTTAAAGATTAAATCCCAAATCCCAATAACCAATGCCCAAACAAATTCTAAGTCCCAAACCCCAAAAAAATTCAAAATTCATCCCGCAAAATGCGGGACAAACTATAAAATTGTCGCTAATTTACCTTTCTATATTGCGGCGCCGGTAATCAGGAAATTTCTGGAAACAGAAAATCCGCCGAAAAAAATGATTTTAATGGTCCAGAAAGAAGTGGCTCAAAGAATTTGCGCTAAACCGCCCAAAATGAGCATCTTGGCTGTTTCTGTCCAATTCTACGCCAAGCCGGAAATCGTCTCTTATGTTTCAAAAAAATCATTCCGTCCCTCCCCTAAGGTAGATGCGGCAATCCTGCGAATTACGCCGCGGATTGACACGGATTTTAAACGGATTAACGCGGATTTGTTTTTCAAGGTAGTAAGAGCCGGATTTTCCCAGCCCCGCAAACAACTTGCCAACAACTTATCAAAAGAGCTTGCCCTGAGCTTGCCGAATGGGCTTGCCCTGAGCTTGCCGAATGGGCTTGCCCTGAGCTCGAATGGGCTTGCCCTGAGCTTGCCGAATGGGCTTGCCCTGAGCTTGCCGAATGGGCTTGCCCTGAGCTTGCCGAATGGGCTTGCCCTGAGCTTGCCGAATGGG
>CAYNAT010000039.1:0-1708 GCA_964395685.1 uncultured Candidatus Saccharibacteria bacterium
ATGGCAACCACTTCTTCGCCCAGTTCAATTTCAGTCGAGTCGCCCAATTCCAAAGAAGGAAAATTCCTGCCGTTTATTTTCAAAACAGCAATGTCGTTAATCGGGTCCCGGGCCAAAACCTTGGCCGGATATTTTTTGGTCGGCTCCAAAATCACGGTGTAATTAGCTTCGGTGTCAGCCACCACGTGCCGGGAAGTGATAACATAGCCGTCCGCTGAAACGACGAAACCGGAGCCGCCGCCGATTTTAGTATCTTCTTTTTTGCCTTTTTTGAATTTCGGCATTATCATACCGCTGCCGCCGAAAGGCATCAAATAAAACCCTTCTATTTTGGGGAGGTCTTTGGAGATTACAATAGTGATTACGGCCGGACAGACCTTTTTGGCGATTTCCACAACCGGAGATTTTGTTTTCATATTGATTTATTTTA
Organism: uncultured Candidatus Saccharibacteria bacterium; assembly: GCA_964395685.1. Taxonomy (GTDB): domain Bacteria; phylum Patescibacteriota; class Minisyncoccia; order Minisyncoccales; family GWA2-38-27; genus CAYNAT01. The sequence goes on from CAYNAT010000039.1 coordinate 431, forward strand.
GCACTTTTTTCGCTTGCCAGCAAAGAAAAAAAATGCTATTTTAAATTTAGAAATTGAAAATTATTTTTGTCCCCGTAGCTCAACCGGACAGAGCGAGGCATTCCTAACGCCTAGGTTGGAAGTTCGAGTCTTCCCGGGGACACATTGTTTAATTTACTCCTCCACGCTAAGCTTTTTTTTCTTTTCCCGGTTGATTTTCGGGACTCTAATAGTCAAAACCCCGTTTTTGAAAGTTGCTTTGGCCCGGGAATTGTCAGCCTCAACCGGCAGAATTATTTCCCGGGAAAATTTGCCCCAATGACACTCCCGCTTAAAATAATTTTCTCCGCTCTCCTCTGACTGCTTAAATCTTTGACCTTTTATGCTCAAGCGGTCGTTTTCCAAAACAATGTCCAAATCCTTGGGTTCTACGCCGGCAACGGCCGACTGAACGACAAGCTCTTTTTCCGTTTCAAAAACGTCAACCGTTAGCTCGCCTTCCGGTTCAAAACTGCTTACCGCCTGCCGGACAAAAGCCTCATTAGAAAAATTTTCCTTTTTAAGGGATTTTACTTCAATCTTTTTTTTAGCGGTTCTTTTCTTTTTGGCCGGTTTGATTTCCGGTTTCACTTCGGAGCTGGCAACTAAAACAGCCGCTTCGGATTCAGGCGGATTTTCAGGCGGATTTTCAATCTCCATTCCTTTTTTCAACTTTTCCAAGAAATCAGTCATAAATAAGGGTTTAAAACCCGACGTTAAGCCGCGACAACGTCGGGTTTTTAACTCTTGATTATTCGCGACATTGTTATATCCCCGCTATAAACGGGACAAGTCGGCATTATTCTAATTCGCATACGCTGGCGGCCTCTTTAAGTTTTTTAAAACCGAAAGAGACGAAGAAGGCCAGGCAAATTAGAAGAAAAACCAAGAAAGCGATTGCCCCGAACAGCAAGAAAGAATTCCCCGAGTTTAAACCCTTCTCAATTTCTATTATAGAAAGATTAAACAATCCGTGCAAGAAGCAAGCCAATAAAACGCCGAAAATAATAATTTTTGAACTTTTGGCCGGGGCCAGAAAAGACCGGGCCAGAAAATAACCCAGAATTCCGGAACAAAGAGCATGAAGAAAAGTGGCGCCGAGAAAACGAAGAGAGACGACGACTATCGCATCGCTTAAAAGAGCGGGCTGCTGGCCGGAAAACAGGACCAGGATGTTCTCCAGAGCGGCGAAACCCAAAGCCGTAACAATCATATAAATCATCAGGTCAACCGGCTCGTCAAATTCCGGATTATTTATTA